>CAYOZM010000009.1:16237-27234 GCA_964408475.1 uncultured Candidatus Bathyarchaeia archaeon
AGTGTGAAGATAGCCACACACCCTTGTTATGATGCTCCTGTCTCCGCTCAATGTCTCCAATCGAGAGCTCAAATATATTCGGATAAGGTTGACTCGCTGGATTAAAACCGAGTCGTCGGAGAATAGTCTCGCAACGGCCGGCAAACTCTTTTGGCGCCGCCGGAAGGATTCGAACCCTCGACCAACGGGTCTCTGCAATGCTTCAGAATCATTTTAACAGCTTCAGCCTCAATCGACCTAGCCGATTGAGTCCGCTGCTCTACCACTGAGCTCTCGTCTATACTACCTGCGCATAAACGGCGGCTCTATCTGGCCGGCGGCACCAATCTGTTGAAAATTTGAATGGAATATTTAAAGATTAGTCGTAGCGCTGACAGTTTCAACCGCTGAAGTATCTCCACCAATCGAAGAAACACTTTAAAATAACAGGGAGCTCTGACATAGAATAACAACACGAATGGGCCCGTAGCTCAGCCAGGTTAGAGCGACAGGCTCATAATCTGAGCGCTTGAAGAGAAACCTGTTGGTCCCCGGTTCGAATCCGGGCGGGCCCATCAATTCATCTACTCAGAAAGTCTGTACCGAGCGTCGTGGCTCGAACTTTATTAGGATATGGTTTTCACGAATGTATGTTTTGGAAACCTAGAAATATTTTACGGCAGGTTCTTCGAGTAGGCGAAGATTCACTATCGTCACCAGAATTTTAGGAGGGGAAGAATCGTTTCCCATTCATTACTGTTTATATGCCTCTTCCTATTGGTATTCTTCTTCGCTGATTGGGGGATCTGCTGTGCCCGCTGAGCTGTTTGATTCAGAGGAGTTCATTCGCTTGTCTGAACTTGCGACGGAGTGTCGAGTTAACAGGCTTAAAGAGATCGTGAAGTTGAAGTTGAGAACGCCTAGCAGACTTTACACCATTAAGCTCGATGCTGGAAAGGCGGAAGAGGTTATAAAGAGACTGAAGTGTGAAGTTGTAGAAGTATAAAAGAATCTGGACGCTATCCGCCGTGGGAGATAGGAATCAATACGATTTCATCAGTATTCTTCAGCCGCGTCTTCACGCCGTCTAGCGCACTTATGTCCTTGCTATTCACCATTATCAAGGTGTTTGCTGTCGGGTTATTCAGTTCACGATCCAATATCGCAGCCGCGAACTCCGATCTTCCAACGAGGTTAACAAGTTTCTCTATGATCTGAGCAACTGTTCTATCTTCTTGAACTGCAATCTCTAAAGAGTCTCTTCCCGCTAGATTGCGAAGGACCCCAATGAGTCTAATTCTCACATTTAACACCTTTCTTACTGGCTAGGCTTCTTCACCGATTACTGCTTGGATCAAGTTTGTCGAAGCATTCACTATAGTCTCGGTCACAGCTACAATCGTTTCCTTGTTCAATGGCGATTGAGGGTCAGAGATATCACGCATAACCGCTCTGATCTTCAGTAACAAACTGAGCAGGGATTCACGGCTTGACGTTCTGCCGAATAATGCTTCAGAAACCATTGCATCCAAATACTCCGGCTGGCCGAGAGCGTACTGAATCGCCAACTGAGCCTTTCTCAAAGCAATCGTGGAAAGATCTCTAACTGATGCTATTGAGACAGCTCGGCGCGCCAGCGCCAAGTCAACTCCAGCCTCTCTATTATAGCGTAGAGCCCATGCTCGCCTATATTCATCGCAAATTAGATCGACCATGTCCTTGCGCCATATCCTAAACGATTAGGTGAGCACAAATCGTCTTACTTCGCGACTTCCTAGGCGTTCTGGAAAAACTAGGATGTTTCCACCCCTTCAAGAGCGGCCTCTTGAGTTGAAGGTGCCATTGGAGCCTTATTCCGCTCTTCCAGCTTCTTGAGTATGGTTACATATCCCGATATTCTATTTCTCAATCGCTTCGATCTGGAATCTACCATCTGGTCTACAACCTGTTTGTTTGTTTCATAATCCATAGTGAACTTGTCTGGATGCTTTTCTAACAGGTCCTTGGCTATTCTCTTGATAGTCTCCGTTCTGACTTTTCCCAACAGTTCTCCTCCAGATATTGTTGGACGCGTATCCACTGCTATCGAAAGCTATGTCGCCCATTTCAGCGTTTCGACGATATCACACGATGCCGATATTTAAGAGTTGATGTAGAACCGGGTGACGTAGGCTTTTACTCTTTCTTTTTCTTAGGCTTCTTGATCTGCCTAGGCTTACTCACTTAAACTCGCCTCACACATCAATTTGGCAGTGAAGAACCCAAAAGCCTCAGTTGAAATCATGATAAAGCTCAGAAGCTTTCTGGTGAGTCTCACCTTCTTGGCCAGTACGATCTTCAATCAGCTGCTAATTGAGGTTGCCACTATTTCGAGCTATCTCAAGCCTCTGCCCTAAGGATAGAGGTATGACTATGTCCGAGGCATGTTCAGGGTTTCAGGCTTGTTTCTATGTTGAAGAAAGACCTGAAATTCTGTATCAGTTGACCAGAGAGGTCTTCAACCTTACTCCCAATGGTCTTGGCAAGTTCTTCAACCACGATTGGCAGGAATTCTGGAGTTGTAAGTTTCCCTTGAAAAGGTCCTCTATAGGCCACGGGACCGTCTGTTTCAGTTAGAATGAATTCAACAGGAGTGGCCTTCGCTATCTCTTGAATATGCTTTGAATAAAGGAGGGAAGGGCCTACAGTTATCCAGTATCCGTTACCAATTATCTCCTTCAAGACTTTAATGGAACCGCTGTACCAGTGAAATAGTACACGCTTCACTCTAGACGTACGTATGAATTCCAGCGCTTCCTGTATTGAGCCTCTTGAATGTACGAGGACAGGTAGATCTGTCCTCTCTGCTAATTCAAGCATCTTTCGGAAGACCTCAGATTGAATTCGAAAATGTTCCTCTTCTTTAGCGTAGATTCGGTCGAGGCCTATCTCACCGATAGCCACGATTTCTCTTATACGTCGAGTAGCTATCTCGCTCACGGTCTCCAAGTCTCTTTCATTTTGGGAAACGGCATTCCAAGGATGGATACCGATCGCGGCGTAGACTAGACCGGAGTATTCTCTTGCAAGCGCTAGAGTTCGTTGGGAAGTTTCATAATCCATAGCATTCGAAACGAGGGCGCTTACATTCGCCTTCTTAGCGGTTTCAATCATGTAAGGCAGCAATCCTTCATACTCGGGGTCTGCAAGGTGAATGTGAGCATCTGCATATTGCATATTTCTCTCCAATTTGGATGTTCTGCTTGAAAATTTTTATATAGTTTCGGATTGTAGCATGAGCTTTAGGTGCGTTCTATGCAAGAAGGTGAACTCTCGACGGCGGCTGTACACAGACTGATTAGAAAAGCTGGCGCAGCTAGAGTTGGCGACGATGCTGTTGAAGAATTGAGGAAAGTCCTGGAAGAGCTTGGGGTCAGAATAGGAAAGGAAGCCATGGAACTTGCAACTCACGCTAGAAGAAAGACAGTCAAGTCCGAGGATATTCGACTAGCCGTTAAGAGGATAACTCACGAATGATTTGTTAAAGAGGTCTAGACGCGGTACACTATCGACTCCCGATCTCGATTTCTTTGCAGAAAGATTTTTATTATACGTCATTTTGGTGTATTCTCACTTCGCTGGAGGATTCATGTAATGGCTTACTTAGCGGGTCAACCCGTGCTGATATTGAAGGAAGGAGCTACAAGGCGGAGAGGCAAGGAAGCTCAAAGGTCGAATATGACTGCTGCTAGAATAATTGCAGAAGTTGTGAAAAGTACTCTTGGACCTCGAGGAATGGACAAGATGCTTGTTGACAGTCTTGGCGACGTAACTGTAACGAATGATGGCGCAGCAATACTCGATGAGATCGATGTTCAAAATCCATCAGCTAAGATGATGGTTGAAGTCGCTAAGACTCAAGACGATGAAGTCGGCGATGGAACTACAACCGCTGTAATCATAGCTGGCGAACTCTTAAAGAAGGCTGAAGAACTTATCGACGAGAACATACACCCGACGACGATAGTTGGAGGGTTCAAGAAGGCAGCTGAGAAGGTTATGGAAGTTCTGAATGAGATAGCCGTTCCAGTAGATCTCGAAGACAAGGCGACCCTGAAGAAGGTCGCATTAACCGCAATGCACAGTAAAGGCGTAGGAGCATCTCGAGACCACTTCGCAGAAATCTCAATAGACGCAATCAAACAGATTACCGAGAAGAGAGGTGAAACAGACGTAGCAGACATCGACAACATCCAGCTTACTAAGAAGGAAGGAAAGAGTCTGCTGGATACACAGCTGGTAAGAGGTATAATCGTTGACAAGGAAGTTGTCCATCCAGGCATGCCCAAGTCTATCAAGAACCCGAAGATAGCTCTCATCGACTGCGCTTTGGAGATAGAGAAGACAGAGTTCAGCGCTGAGATTAGGATAACCGATCCAACCCAGATGAAAGCGTTTCTAGACGAAGAGACTCGAATGATGAAAGCTATGGCTGATAAGATCAAGGCTTCGGGCGCAAACGTTGTCATGTGCCAAAAGGGCATAGATGATACCGCTCAACACTTCCTCGCCAAAGAAGGAATAATGGCCGTTCGACGAATAAAGAAATCCGATATGGAAAAGCTGGCTAGGGCGACTGGAGGCAAAGTCGTAACGAATCTTGACGACCTCAAGGCTGAGGATCTAGGTCGCGCAGGGGTCGCCGAGGAGAGAAAGATAGGTGAGGATAAAATGGTTTTCGTCGAAGGATGCAAAGATCCGAAATCGGTCGCTATCCTAATCAGAGCCGGCCTAGAGAGGCTTGTAGATGAGGCTGAAAGAGCGTTAAACGATTCTCTCTCAGTGGTAGCCGACGTAGTTAATAAGAACAAGATCGTCGCGGGCGGGGGTGCAGTAGAAGCTGAACTCGCAAAAAGGCTGCGAGACTACGCTGCAAAAGTTGGAGGTAGAGAGCAACTCGCGATCGAGGCCTTCGCGCACGCACTGGAGACGGTTCCGAGAACTCTAGCCGAAAACGCTGGATTAGACCCGATCGACATAATGGTCGCATTGAGATCTGCTCACGAAAGGAAAGACGGCCTCTGGATAGGCGTGGATGTCTTCACAGGCGAAACGAAGGATATGATAAAGCAAGGAGTGATCGAGCCTCTTCGAGTCAAAGAGCAGGCTGTGAAGTCGGCGGTCGAAGCAGCATCCATGATCTTAAGAATAGACGACGTCATCGCAGCAGCGAAACCTCCGCCTATGCCACCTAAAGGCGCACCCGGGATGGGACCGGGAGGCATGCCTCCAGAATACTAAGAACCTCTAAACATCCTTTTTTACTACAGTATCTTAGCAAACTCGTGATTCTATAGCCAGAGCCTAATCCAGTAGAGTGTTACGTACTTAACCTGCCGGTGAATTTTTGAACCGTTAAGCAAAGTGATGAGCTCCATCGAGATTTCAAACACCGTAGCAGTTATATCCATCAAGCAAACATGTAAGATTCGGATGAGCAACTATGGCTAGTGAGAAACTTTTGGAAATGTTGAATTCGGCTATCGCTAGAGAGCTTCAGGTTTCAATTCAATACATGTGGCAGCACGTTCAGTGGAAAGGTGTCGAGGGTTACGCGGTCAGCGACGAGTTCAAGGAGATCGCAGTGACGGAGATGAAACATGCGGAGAAGATCGCTGAGCGGCTCTGGTATTTGGGAAGAAAGCCAACGACAAAACCAAATCCGATCAACGTTGGCGACAGTCTGAAAGAGATGATCAATTTCGATATCAAGGCGGAGGCAGAAGCAATCGCCATGTACAAAGAGATCATGGATATAGCACAGAAGGAAGGCGACGCTGCCACCCGTGAGATCTTCGAAGAGATAGAAGAGCAAGAAGAAGAACACCACGACTTTTTCACGAGTCTACTTGAAAAGTAGACTAAAAATTCCCATATCTACCTTTTTTCAGCTATCTTCAGGAAAAGAAAAGTGGAGGCTTATCGTTAGCTCCTTTCTTGTAGAAACTTCTGTTACGGTCGAGCTTTAACTGCAGCCTCGAGTCTCTTGTCTACCACGTTCCAGTTTACGTTTTCGAAGAAGGCATCTATGTACGGCGGTCTCTTCGGTCCTTGGTCGGTGTAATATGCATGTTCATAGACGTCGAGAACCAGAAGGGGTATCGTATTCAGTAGACCGTATACGTTGTGAGCGTCCAGCCCATTGTTGATGAGTCTGCCGCTAGTCAGGTCGTAAACCAGTACAGCCCATCCTCTAAGAGCTATGCCACAAGCCTTGAAGTCCTCTTTCCATTTATCAAAGGAGCCGAAGTTCTTGTTGATCTGCTCCATCAATTTTGCGCTTAGACTAGTGCCCTTTCCATCCTTTATATTCTCGAAGTAGAGTTCATGCAACACTACGCCCATGTAGTTGAAGCTCTCTTCAACCTTTAGAGCTCTGTAGTCACTGAAGTTCTGATTCGCCTTGCTTCTATCCACAGTTTGCATTTTCTCCCAGATCTCATTGATCTTTCCGACGTACCCCTTGTAGTGCGTCTCGAAATGGTACTCAAGTTGCTGGTCGGAGATTCCCTTCAAACCCTTCGGCTTGAGCTGATCTTTTGGACTTAACTTTACGGACAAACTGCTTCCTCCAAGATAACTGAATTATTCAAACGTAAAAGGATTGTCGCTCATTGAAACATCGAAACTAAGCACTTAATGAACAGATTTGGAAAGGCGCGATCGAAGAAGACCGCTTCGGTGTTTCGTCCGAAGGATTTTGAGTTCTGAAACGTAATAATCCTCAAAACCTCCTAGCGTAACTGGAGATGAACCAAATCTCTGGTTTAATGAACAAACTCTATAAATTTCTAGGGTAGATTTCGCGCAGAAATTTGAATCGACGGCTATAGATAAGATTTCATGAAAGTGTAGCTTGCGAGCATTTTGGCTACAGGATCCGGAAACTATTGAGCCGCCCTGCGCATATACGAAAAAGTAGAATTCCCTACTTGCTTACCAGTACCATGGGTTTTCCGCAACAGACCAGAGTTCCACCGCCGACCTTGGTCACTGTGACTTCGTTGCCGCATACACTACATCTGTATTTCTCTCCAACGCTCTTAACTCCCATCTCGATCGCCTCCTTCTCCACAGAGATGGAATACATTCGTGACTGTTAAAAAATCTATGTTGCTGTGACCATTCTATTCAATCCGAATCCTTAGAAATGCTCCTCGAAAAACGCTCACACCGCTGTATTAGAATTTGCTTCTGATCTTTTCAATGTTAGCGTTCTACTGCGTTGAAGGACGAAGCGGGGATGAGTGAAAATGCGGCTGCCAGTTTTCATCTTCAACATAGCGGTCTATGCCGAAAGCTAATATTCAGCATCGCCACTACAAAATTGCTGGAGACTCGACCGTATGAATTCTCCGATATGCGAAAGATGCGGATATCCCGTAGACGAATGTAGATGCGTGTGCCCCTATTGTGGCGAAACCCATCAATGCCAATGCTGCATCGGATATGCGGTCGCAACTGGCGGCTAAGGGAACTCGAATTATCTCAAAGTCAGTTATTCAGGGAAGGTTCTGAAAGTGGTCGTTAAGAATAGTCTTGTCTGGATGATCGGGGGACCTCAAGGAAGCGGCGTCGACTCAGCGGCCAATATCTTTGCGAGAGCCTGTTGCTATGGAGGGCTCTACGTCTTCGGCAACAGAGAGTACCACTCGAACATAAAGGGTCTTCACAGCTACTTCCAGATTCGAGTTGCTGAACGCCCCGTACACTGCCATCGGAGCTTTATTGATTTGCTCGCAACCTTTGACGCTGAAACTCTGGTGAGGCATCGGTCCAGCGTAGTCAAGCAGGGAGGGATAATCTACGACCCAGCCTTTGAGGCGACTAGAATACAAGATATCCCTACTCTCGAGAAGGAGTTTGTAGATGAGTCTATCGCCGCACTGAGGGAGAAAGGCCTCGGAGGGACTGTGGCGGAGCTAATGGAGGATGCTAGGAGGGACGGTATCCGAATTTACCCTTTGCCTTACATGGATCTCCTCAAGGAGGTTGCTGAGAAGCTTGGCGAGCCGAAGCTTAGCAAACTTACAAGGATGATCAATATATTGTCGCTGGGAGCGTCTTGCGCCATTCTGGACTATGATGTCGAGATGCTTGCGAAGGCTATAAGGTACGTCTTTGGAGCTAAGCCTAGAATAGCGGACATGAATATCCTAGCTTCCCGAATAGCCTATGACTATGCTAAGAAGAGTTTCGGAACAGGCTTCGGCGTCAAACTTGAGAGAGTAGAATTCAGCGAGAGAAGGATCTTTCTGATGGGCAATCAAGCGGTCGCCTTGGGCAAGCTTGCGGGCGGCTGCAGGGTCCAGACGTACTATCCCATCACCCCTGCCGCTGACGAGAGCGAGTATCTGGAGGCCAATGAGAGGCTGGAGTTGATTGCCCCAAGTCAAGTGCCAACACTTGAGGTTGGAGACGCCTCGCCAGTGAAGAGGAGTGGTTCAATCGTGGTTGTGCAGACCGAAGATGAGATAGCCGCCGTAAACATGGCTTCAGGTGCAGTGCTCGCAGGAACTAGAGCTTCAACCTCCACATCCGGCCCAGGCTTCTCCCTAATGGTTGAGGGTCTAGGATGGGCGGGGATGAATGAAGTTCCCGTCGTCATAACATACTATCAAAGAGGTGCGCCTTCAACAGGGCTTCCCACTAGACATGGCCAAGACGATTTAAGATTCGCTATTCATGCTGCTCATGGAGAGTTCGCTAGAATAGTTTTGGCTTCAGGAGATATTCAAGAGTCTTTCTATGACGCTGCGCTAGCGTTCAACTATGCGGAACGCTTCCAGATGCCTGTGATCCATCTCCTCGATAAAGCCATGGCCAACAGCAGCAACACATACCCGGTCTTCAACGTTTCTAACGTGAGAGTCGAGAGAGGAGAACTTCTCGATTCTGAGGGGCTGCGGCAGCTTCTCCAAGAGGGAGGTGAATACAGGCGTTTCTGGACGACAGACTCAGGAATCTCACCGAGAATTCCGTTAGGAACAGAAGGAGCAGTCTTCTGGAACACAGGCGACGAACACAATGAAATGGGGCATATCGATGAGAACTCAAAAACTAGGACGAGGATGGTGGAGAAACGTATGAAGAAGTTGGAAGTCGTTGAGAGGGAGATCCCGACCTCAGAGAAACTCAACTTTTTCGGCGCTGGGAATGGCGCTGCGACTGTGGTGAGCTGGGGCTCTACGAAAGGAGCTATTCTAGAGGCGAAGGAACGCCTAGAGGCTGAGGGGATCAAGATCAACTTTCTACAGGTTCGTCTTATACATCCATTTCCAGAGGGAGATGTCTCAAGGCTACTGAGTGGAGCGAAGAGGATAATCGATGTCGAGATGAATTATTCTGGCCAGCTAGCTGGGATAGTAAGGGAGAAGACAGGGATACTCATCGAGGATCGCATCCTGAAGTATAACGGCCGGCCGATGGATTCAGACGAGGTCTATGAGGCTATCAAGAATGTTCTTTTAGGTAAGGCTGGGAGAAGGCAGGTGTTGATGAATGGCGCTTAAAGCAGCCGATTACAGGTCGGATGTGCATAACGACTGGTGCCCTGGATGCGGCAACTTCGGAATACTATTGGCATTGCAAACGGCTCTAGCAGAGCTTGAGATACAGCCGCATCGAGTGGCAATCTTCTCAGGGATAGGATGCTCGGGCAAGACGCCGCACTTCGTAAACGCCTATGGTATTCATACCCTCCACGGTAGGGCAGTCCCCTTCGCTGCAGGCGCGAAGATCGCGAACCCTAAGTTAGAGGTCATAGCTGTCGGAGGCGATGGCGACGGACTGGGCATAGGTATGGGCCACTTCATCGCAGCAGGTAGGCGCAATATCGACATGACCTATATGATCCATGACAACGGCGTGTACGGACTCACGAAGGGGCAGGCTTCACCGACGCTTAAACTAGGGTTGAAGACCAAGTCTTTAGCTTGGCCTAACATTACTGGTGCAGTCAACCCCATCGCACTTGCTTTGGCGGCAGGATACACCTTCGTATCGAGAGGATACTCCTATCACGTCAGCCATCTAAAGGAGTTGATGAAGAAAGCTATTGCCCACAAGGGCTTAGCGCTCTTGGACATCCTCCAACCCTGTCCTACATACAACGATATCAATACGAAAGAGTGGTATTCTGGTGAAGACAGGAAGGACCCGAAGACAGGGAAGCCGGTGGCTCGCTACTACTTATTGGAGGAATCTGGTTATGACCCGGTCGTCCACAATCCAGAGGAGGAGGCTGAGAAGATAGAGCAGGCGTTGGCGAAGTCAAGGGAGTGGGGCGATAGAATTCCTATAGGCGTCTTCTATCAGAACGAGTTGGTCCCAACCTATGAAGATCGGATCAGTCAAAGGATAGAAGATTACAGAGCGAACCCTCCGGCCAAACAGATTATTGGCACAGACACAGGCGGCTCAATAACTGACCTACAGAGGATGATCGAAGACTTACGGGTCGCCTAGCTTCCGCCTAAAGATAATCAAACGGAAAACGAAAGAATATCCATACAGGTCTTTGAAGACAACAGCAAAGTCTATTCTCTTTTTTCCAGATCCTTCATCAGCATTATACTTCCATACTTTAGTGCCCATTGTCCTTCGTATGGTCAAGGCAAGACCTTTCTGAGAAAATGGTTTGACCTTAAGGTATCGCGGACAGAACTGCCAGATCCTTCATAGTGAGCAATCCGGGCTCAGCCTCCAATACCTTTGGTATTGAGTTGACTACGACGGCGGCTGTGGCCAGATCGCCATGGAGGCCGCCCTTAATAGTCATGTCTATTGGAGGTACGCCTTCAATAACGACAGAGTCTCTAGGCTCTTTCGCGCCAAGATACATTTGTAGGTCGAGAGTTATAGCTTCCCGGCCGCCAACGATCCCTCGCCCAAGTTGCTTCACACCTGCAACCCTCCCCTTCTCAACCTTAAGGTATGGGCTCTCGACATAATCCTCAGCGATAACCGGCTCGACCATC
>CAYOZM010000010.1:0-26543 GCA_964408475.1 uncultured Candidatus Bathyarchaeia archaeon
CCGAGGTGGAACAGAGAGGATCGTGGATGAAGCTGAGAGATCGATCCACGATGCGTTATGCGTAGTAAGAGACGTCGTGAGAGACCCGAGAGTCGTAGTCGGAGGAGGAGCTGTTGAGGTTGAACTCGCCTCACAAATGAAGAGGTGGGCTGAGAAGCTCTCAGGTAGAGAGCAACTAGCCGTCTTTGCATTCGCAGAGGCTTTAGAAGCTGTACCGATTACATTGGCTGAGAACGCCGGCCTAGATCCGATAGACATAATCGTCGCATTGAGAGCACGCCATGAGAAAGGTGAGAAGACAGCTGGAGTCGATGTCTTCGATGGGAAGGTCAAGGATATGTCGAAGCTCGATATCTATGAGCCTGTAGCCGTCAAGGAGCAGATATTGAAGTCTGCCACTGAAGCAGCCACGATGATACTTAGGATAGACGATGTAATCGCAGCTGGAAAGACGAGAGAGGAAGCAAGGCCTCCTAAACCGCCGGGTGAAGAAGAGACCCCTTCAGAGATAGACTGAAACCAATAGAGGCCTAGAACCTCTAACCCTATCTTTTTAGATTCGAAAGAAATTCATCTAAAGTGAATCTTCTTTTGGTTTCTTGTTTTCCTTACGTTAGAGGATTGATCCTAGATTGTTTGGGGGTCTGTCTTTACCCTTTTCAAAGCTTTGGTCCCAGCTGAATTTACAGATCTGGAGAAAGGATATATTCAAGCTGCAAATCAGATCGAGGTGGATATCCTTTGCCTATAGGTCCTTTTCAAGAGGGCAATTCGCTAGGTCTAATAGTTTCACTGCTGTTCTACATGAGCTTCATATCTTTCATATTCTTCGGTCAGAAGATACAGTTGCGTATAGTATTATGGGAGGTAAGCAGAGCCTTGGTAAGGTTTGAACTGATGCGTAGTGAAGCTAGACATCTTGCTCTGAGAAAGATAGAGGAGGTCGGCAAACCGAAGGAGGACCCTACACATGAATTGGATACTTTGCTCGAACACTTCATGATAACGCCTGTAGACCTTGATCCTAGAGGGATTGTATGGAAGTTGGATCATCTACTCGACGTTAGAGATGCTAAGTTCAAGGATGACGTGAAGAGAATAGCTCCTGAAGCGGATGAAACGCAAATCAACAATCTCGAGAATCTTGTTGAAGCCGCATTGTCTTTGAACACTATCTACAGAGTTGTCCGCCACTTCTACCTGCTCGGAAAGAGGACATCCAGCTTCTATCTCGTCATCCAGCTTCAGATGATACTTCCACTAGTCATGGAGATAGCGCAAGGGATGGCTGGAGCTGCAAAGGCTTTTGCTGAAGGACATCCGATCGGGGATGGTGTAGGCGCTTTGGTGGCTTCGAAGCTCATTTATGGCAAGGAGAAGAGGAAGATCGAGAAGGATATAGTGGTAGCTGAGACGACGCTAGAAGGCAGAAGAATCCTAGCCTTAAAGGCTGAGGGCCCAGGAGGCAACGTAGGCAAGCCTGGGGATGCTATCAGAAGACTCATAGACGAGAATGAAGGAAGGGTCGCGATCATCGTTATGGTAGACGCGGCTGCTAAATTCGAGGGTGAGAACACCGGCGAGATAAGCGAAGGGATAGGCGCTGCCATAGGCGGGTTCGGAACTGAAAGATATAAGATTGAAGAGGAAATTCAGAAGTACAAAATTCCCATCCACGCAATCATAATCAAGGAAAGCATTCAGGACGCCGTGACCACTATGAAGAAAGAAGTATCCGCCGCAGCTGATGAGGCAATATCCAGAATAAAGAGACTGGTACTGGAAAGAACGAAAGAAGGAGACAACGTGATCGTAGCCGGTGTAGGAAACACAATAGGGATTGGACAATAACCGCAAATACTGGCGAGCGAAGCTTTCTTATCTTCACGATTTTGTATGGTAGCCCGGGGGAGATTCGAACTCCCGTCGGCGGGTCCCTTCTCTCCATGGAAGAGATCCAAAGCCCGCTATGCTTAGACGCTAATCAAAGCTTTGTCCCCTACACCACCGGGCTACTCAGAGAAGAGAGAAGACAGAAGACTGTTTTTGAACTTTTCTACTGAGTGATAAGTTGGTGAGTTGTTCATCCTGTCTTGAGGTTGAATGGTTTCCCTTCATCTAGGATCTTCTGAGGGACCTTCTCTTTCCATTTCTTGAGGAAGCCTAGGTCCTCGTTCTTGGTCCTCAACTCGTCTGGGAGCATGTGGGGGATCTCTTCCATAATTGGGTAGAACCTGTTGCATTTTGGGCAGACGATGAGACCTTCAACTATCTCATCCTTCTCCTCGAAGACGTAAAGGTCTAAGGGGTAGTATTTGTCGATCGGGCAGGCGAGGATATCCATCAGTTTTCTCTTCATCTCTAATCCGACCTTCCATTATACTAGTTGGTTTGCCTTCAACATAGATATACTGCTTTTCCCTGCGCTGTGATGGCTCCTATCTTGTCCATAAGCCTCTCCCAACTCCTCTATATATCAAGCCAGTTTTCTCGACGAGCGATGGTTTGAGTATATGTGCGCAATCGACGATTGCAGCAGACTTCGAGACGCTTGCAGCCAAATCTCTCGGGTCTATCCTTCTGAATTCATCGTGAGGCACTGTTATCACTACGCAATGAGCTTTCTCGATAGAGGCTTTCAAGGTAGGCTCAGTAGCATACCCCATATCAGCTATCTCTGTAGCGCTGAACTTTGGGTCGTAAACTACTAGGCGAGCACCTCTCCGCTTCAATAGCGTGATAAGCTCAATCGATGGTGAGAACCTCGTCTCTTTCACATTGGCTCGATAAGAGATTCCAAGAACAACTACCTTCGAGCCTTTAACCGATCTCCCTGAAGCCCTCAAACCATTTGCAACCAGCCTAGCGGTATGGCTAGGTATCTCGTCGTTGACCTCTCTAGCGTTCAGAACGAGCTTCAATCTGGCCTCCAGCCTTTCAGCTTCATTCGCTAGCAAATATGGGTAGACAGGTAGGCAGTGGCCGCCTACGCCTGCACCAGCAACATGAAGATGGCAATACTCTTTCAGAGTATTCGCAGCCTCCCTAGCTTCATCATAGTCTATCCCAGCCTTCTCGCAGAACATAGCGAACTCATTTGCGAGAGCGATATTAACGTCGCGGTATATGGTCTCGAAGAGCTTTGAGGCTTCAGCTGTCTTGATATCTCGAACCTTAGCGATACCTCCCTTAATGATAGTTGACAGTAATGCTTCAGCGGCTTCCAGGCTCTTCTCATCTATCGCACCTACAACCTTGGGGTAACGTTGAATATCACCCAGAGCTCTACCAGCCATCGCCCTCACAGGACTATAAGCAAGACCGAAATCAACCCCAGCCTTCAAGCCTGAATACTTCTCAAGAGTAGACTTCACCACTCTCTCAGTGACGCCAGGACCGCATGTGCTCTCAAAGATTAGAAGACAGCCGCTCTGAATACCCTTCCCTAAATCCCTGCATGAACTCTCAACAGCTGAATAGTCAGCAGATCTCTGCTTATCAATCAACGTAGGAACGACTAGAATTATCGCATCGCTTTGAGAAGCTGCCTCCTGAATATCATTCGTAGCTCTAAGCCTCTTCTCGCTTAGGAGCCTCTTCAAGAGTTGCAGCAGCCCAGGCTCTATAAGATGGCTTTCACCTCTATTCACTTTCGCAACTATCTCAGGGTTCAAATCTACGCCGATCACATTTGCGCCTGCTTCACCAAATAGACAAGCAGTCGGGAGACCCATCCATCCAAGCCCGATAACAGCTACCGTCAGCGAATGATTCTTCACCTTAGCCTTAATCTCGTCACCACTAAGCTTCATGATGGTCATTCAAAACAACCCAAGCCAAATGCTGATCCATTCGGAATTGATTGCTTTAATAGTCTTCCAAACAATTATTTGACGTTATGTTTTTCGGATCAAATGGATTGCTTGACGATTGCCTTCATTTTCGGCCGTCGATCTCTACGGCTTGATGCTATGAAGGCTCGTTTCTCGAGGAGAAATTATAGGACTAATAGAGCACCATGCCTAATTACGCGCCTTCTGAAATCTATCGCCGTCTAGCCTAAAACATCTACTAGAAGAAAAGATTTCAAGGATGCATGGAAAGCTTCATGCATACAAGATTTTCGTTGGCCACAATCCTTCATTCCGGTCGGCGCGGACTCACCTAACCACTACTTCTTAGGTATAGTGAAGTGGCTGTCTTTTCCAGCAGGAGTGTATTCACCACCCTTCTGGCGGACCACCACCATTGCAGCGTTGAACCGCTCCTTTCCCAGCCATTTCGTCGGCTTCACGATAAACTTGTCTCCAGCATCCTCCACTCGCAAGAGCAGCTTCAACTCCTCAGGGAAGAGTGCCAAGATGTCTGAAGGCGTGAGGGGCTTAGCCTCAGCAGTCTCCGGCAGAACTATGTGGATATCATAGCTTTCGTGGCAGTTGGGGCAAGTGACCTTCACCACTACTCTCCTTTCACTTACTGACAAGCGAATACCTCCAAGTATTGTGCTACACTTATGCTGAAAAGGTTTTAGGGCCGAGTTGGCTCGGTGATGAGCTTCAGCAAGTCTAAGGCACCTCTTGCGAAGCATGCCTAGGCCGCGCGCGCATAATTCAAGATTCTCTAACCTAGAGAAGAAAGCAGCCGCCTCGCCGTGGCCGGAGTTGATCTTCGCTTCACTTGGGGTAGCTACCGGCGCTACGCTTATGCCACGATATACTAGGATTCGCTGATCTTGATTCCTAGCACTCCAAGAAACTTTGACAGCCATTCAGGATGGGCCGGCCAAGCAGGAGCTGTCACCAGGTTGCCGTCCACCACAGCTTTATCCACGGGAATATCCATATACTGTCCGCCTGCAGTTTTCACCTCTGGCCCAACGGCCGGGTAGGCAGAGACCTTTCGGCCCTTCACAACGCCGGCAGCGGTCAGGACCTGGGCACCGTGGCAAACAGCAGCGATCGGCTTATTCTCCCTAGAGAAATAACGGACGATGTCTAGGATCTTTTGATTCAAGCGAATATACTCAGGCGCTCTTCCGCCTGAAATGACTAGGGCATCATAGTCTTCGGGTTTGATGTTATCGAACGTGGCGTTCAGTGTGAAGTTGTGGCCCAGCTTCTCAGTGTAGGTCTGATCGCCCTCAAAATCGTGGATAGCGGTGCGCACTTTCTCGCCAGCTTTCTTGCCGGGGCAGACTGCGTCAACTTTAAGCCCTACCATCTGCAAGGCCTGAAAGGGAACCATGACCTCGTAGTCTTCTACGAAGTCTCCTACCAGCATGAGAATCTTCTTCACCATAAGTTCTCTCCCTCACGATGTAGAGGTGCAGACGGAAGATTTAATCTTACTTTGAGATACCCATCGAGAAGTCTAGGATTCTACACCGTATCATTTTCACCTGTCTTCTTCGCCGTAAGCCGAGAGTATTTTGAAAGTCTACTCTGCTGTATAGCCAAGCAGGCAGATTCCGAATTAGTCTATCGTAGCCCTTGTCGACTAACAGGATCATACGAGGACCACGTATCCTCAACCGATCAAAAACACTTGCGAGAGAACATAACTCCAAGAATCATTTGACACGCAACGATTTAATAAGACAAACACATCCTTAAACAATTGTTTGACTTTCCGCACACAAGAACAACAAAGTATAATCGTTTCAGTTCGTGTCTGTCGCCGAGCGAAATCGAGAGAGAAATAGAGGATGGGCAAGCTAATCTGGATAGACATCCTAACCCCGAAGCAGGGAAACTTTTTCAACGTCCTATCGAAGAGGCTAACCAAGCAAGGCCATACGCCTATCTTGACAACGAGACTGTACCGTGAAGTCAATCAACTTCTGGAAGCACAAGGGCTTAAGGCCTACATCGTCGGGAAGCATGGTGGAGCAGGAATAGAAGAGAAGCTTTTAGCAAGTGCAGAGAGAGTGTCTAAACTTGCTAGATTTATAGGTCGACGCAACCCTGACCTGGCGCTATCCTTTTCTTCTCCAGAAGCCGCTAGAGTTGCTTTCGGCCTAGGGATTCCACATCTCTGTATAAGCGACTCACCGCATGCGGAGGCGGTATCGAGACTTACAATTCCGCTTTCAGAGAGGCTCTTCACGCCGGCTGTGATCCCGAAGAAGGAATGGCTCGGTTACGGGATATCTGCTGGCAGAATAGTTCAGTACGATGCCTTGGACCCTATCGTATGGCTTCGGAATTTCAGACCGGACAGACGCATCCTGATTCGAGATGGAATAAAGTCGCGAAGGAAGATAGTAACGGTTCGACTCGAAGAATCCTCTGCTGCTTATCTTCTAGCGAAGAAGCGGAGGAAGCTATTGAATACAGTTGGAGCGATCCGCGAGATGCTCAGGAATATGCTTGAAGCAGACATAGTCGCGTTGCCGAGATACAGCTACCAAGCGGAGATCTTGAGAAGAGAATTCAAGCATGATATAGTCATCCCGAAGACTCTAGTGAATGGGCTGAACCTACTTTCATTCAGCTCAGTCTTCATCGGAGGGGGAGGAACTATGACAGCAGAAGCCGCGATGCTTGGAATACCGTCAATCTCATGCTTTCCAGATAAGCCGACTATAATTGAAGAATACCTAATTTCGTCAGGCCTTGTCGTTAGAGAGACAGACGCCGTTAGGATTGCTAGAGGAGCTATGATGATGCTTGAGGACGAAACGTATCGTCGGCGTATTCGAGATAAAGCTAAAGGCTTTGTGGAAAGGATGGAGGACCCGATAGAAGTCATCTTACGCGAGTTGAAGCATTTCAACTAGTTTTACGCACATTCTTCCAGAAGTAGAATTCAGCCATCTTCTTCCAAAGAACCAGCCAGAACATCGCGATTGAAAAAGCGGCTACAACTCTTATTATCCCAGTCGCTACACCGCCGACGACACCTGAAAGTGGAATCGAGAGTTCTAAGATATACTTGACTATTATGAAAAGGCCGAGCATTAAGGACAACCAGACGAATATCACTATCGCGATTAGAGAAAGGACTCTGTTCAACAGATTTCACCTAGGAATTAGAAGTTGAGTGAATACTGCGAAAGCTGAAGCGACAGCCGTCAAAGCGATCATTATAGAAACTACTTCAGGTTCTCTTAGAGGGCTTTGAGCCAAGATCATTCTCGCTAGAGTTACAGGAGCTCGTCTATCGCCCGTAGCTTCTATCCTGCCGTCGGAGAGAACTCTTGTAGGTCTATTCGATATCTGCCTCCTCTCGTATAAGCCGCCTAGGGTAGAGAGGAGATAGAATGCATTTATTATATGGGGGATCATAGCTACCAGAGCGGCCACTTCGACCTGCCCTATTATCGCCAATGCGCCTAAAGCTGCTCCAACCGAAAGATCACCCGTATCGCCTGAGAATACTCTAGCTGGATACTTGTTGAATCTGTGAAAAGCCAATAGGCATCCGAGTAAAGCTACGGATAAAATAGCTTCTCCAGTTCTGCCCGCCACGATCATGCTGATCGCGAGAGCCAAAGAGATTATACTGCAAGTTCCAGTCATGACGCCATTGAAAGGATTCATCATATTCACAGCGTTTGCTGGAACAGCTACAGCGAACGGTATGACGAGAGGGTAGACCATCGTCAGACGAGTCTTCCCAATGAATGGTAGACTCGGACGCGGGTAGAAGACTCCTAATAAGAGTATTGGGATCGAGGCGGCTGCAGTTAAGAGAGGTTTGAGTTTAGGATTCAAAGGCTTGATATCGTCTCTCACTCCAACAAATCCGGCGATCAGTACAGTTAGTAGAAAGGCTAGGAACTTCATAACCTGCTCAGGGAAGATTACCATAGACACGATTGTAGAGACAATCAACCCAACTAATATAGAAAGGCCTCCCATCTCAGGGACCTTTGGTTTATCGAGCTTGTGTACATCGATGCCGACTATCCCTGAACGAGCCATTCTACTGGCGATGATAGGCGTCAATAGATATGTGACGGTGAAACCGATGAGAAAAGTCGCAAGCAGCGCAGCATACTCTAGAAGTTCCAAAAAGAGCATCTCATTTAAAGCATATTTTTGATGAGGCGCTCCAGAAGGGATTTGTACTTCGAGATGAGATTCATGGTCCTACCTCTTGTTTTCGCTTCACTGTACAGCCTGTATATCGGCTCGGTCCCGCTAGGTCTAATTAGGATCCAGCTCTTGTCAGGGAACCGGATCTTCACTCCATCGACCGTCTCAACGCGACCCTCTTTAGTTTCCTCTAGAAGTCTTTCCAGAACTCTCTGCTTAACTTGATTTGGGCATGGGACTTTGTCTTTATAGATATGGTATGTAGGAAGCTCTTTGACAAGTCTCGAGAGTTTCTTCCTTGTCTTCGCAACTATCTCTACGATCAATGCAGATGTCATGGCGCCATCTCTAACAGCTAGATGCGGTCCATAGAATACTCCTCCATTCTCCTCGCCGCCGAGCTTAGCATTGACCTCCAACATCTTCCGAGAGACTATTGTACTGCCGACCTTGGTCCACACAACCTCTCCACCGTATCTTTCAGCTATCTCCTCAACCATCTGCGATGAACTGACAGGCGTAACTACCTTCTCACCTGGATTCTCGTTGAGGAAGAACTTCTCCACTATCCCGAAGCTCTTGTCTCCCCAATGTGGTTGACCTCTCTCATCAACGAAGATAGCTCTATCCGCGTCGCCGTCGTAGGCTATTCCAAGATTCGATCCTGAAGCTCTAACGGCTTGACAGAGAGCACCTAGATTGTTAAGTGTCGGTTCAGGATTCCTTCCAGGGAAGGACCCGTCTATGTTTGCGTTCACTGTGTAGACTCTGCAGCCTAGTTCTGAGAGTAGAGTCGGGGACACTAAGGCGCCTACGCTATTGGCTGGATCGATTACGACCTTCAGCCCAGCCTTCTCTATCTTCTCACGATCCACATGGAGTTTGATCGCGTCTTTGTAATCTTGAATCGCACCAGTCTTTACATTCATCTTTCCAATAGATTCCCATTCAGCTACCTTCCACCCTCTCTTATAGTAGATTTCTTCAATCTTGACCTCCTTCTCAGTCGGGATCTCTATACCATCAGCCTCCATCACTTTTATTCCATTATATTCAGCTGGGTTGTGGCTTGCAGTGATAACGACTCCTCCGTCGAACCCCCATGCTTTCGTCACGTACTGCAAGCCCGGAGTTGGAATCATGTCGACATCGTAGACTGAACAGCCTGATGCCATCAATCCGGAAGCGACTGCACTCGAGAGGAACATACCACTACTTCTTCCATCTCTACCGAGCAGAATTCTACCACTATTGAAGATCGTGCCTATCGACTGCCCTATCTCTAAAGCGAATTTCGCTGTCAAGTCTTTGTTGACTACGCCTCTAATTCCGTTCGTTCCAAAAATTCTGCGCCGTTCCATGGAACCGTTTCCTCTCATTCTATTTGACGCTCATCGGTTTGAGGATGCTTTGATCTACCTCTTTATAAGGACAGATTATAACCCTGGGGCCTAATGTTATGTTATCTCGAACCGAGACGTAATCGCTGACAATCGTTCTCCCTCTCAGCTTCACATTCCTCCCGGTGACAACATGTTCGCCCACAATCGAGCTATCAATAGATGAGAGCTCACCTATCTTGGATTCTTGGAAGAGTATCGATCGCGCTATCCTACTACCACGCTCAATCTCAACGTGATCGTCTATAGCTACATAAGGCCCGATGACGCAGTCATCACCTATCTCGACCTTCCTGTTTATGACCACTGGAGGAATAAGCTGTGTGCTCCGCCTCACCTTCGTGCCATTGCCGACCATAGGTGTTCTCCCGGAAATTCTCGCCAGAAATTTGTGATTCGCATTCATATAGTCCTCGAACTTGCCTATGTCGAACCATGGGCCATAATACTTGAACCCGTATAGCTTCTCTCTCTTCGCCAGGATTGGGAAGACTTCTCTCTCGACGCTGACTTTTCTTCCAGCGTCTATATAGTTGAATACTCTAGGTTCCATAATGTATATGCCCGCGTTTATCCAACTGCTCCGAGCGTCGCTCTTCCTCGGTTTCTCTATGAAAGCTTCTATCCTCTTCCGATTCGCCATCTTCGCGACCCCGAATCTACTCGGGTCCTCAACTTTGTGGAGAGCTATCGTCACGATCGCTCCTGTCTCTCTATGCGCTTTCAACATTGACTTTATTGGGGCTTCAGAGAGTATATCGCCATTCATCGCAAGAAACGTTCCCTTGCCCCCTAGAAGTCCTTGAGCTTGTTTTATTGGACCCCCTGTTCCTAAGGGGGTTGGATCTATCGAGTATCTGATTCTTATACCATTGAATCTTGACTTGAAATGCTTTCTTAACAGGTCCGCCATGTAGTTGACCGCAAGAATAATCTCGTCCACCCCTTCCTTCGCAAGGTTCTCTATAATCCATTCAAGCATAGGTCTTCCAGCTATCGGGAAGAGCAGTTTAGGCCGTGTGCAACTTAAGGGGCGGAGCCTCGTTGCATATCCGCCCGCAAGTATCAGCGCCTTCATCTACTGTTCACACGTCAAGATGGTACTATTAGATGTCAGAGGCACCCCTCAATAAGCTTATCAAAAAATATGTCTACACGCACAAGTCTTTGTACTCTCGAAAGATCTCTCCATAAGCCCGGCAGAAGTAGTAGCACGCCTTCTTGAGGCCAACCTTTCCTTCCTTAGTCAGCTTGTAAACATTCTTTCCCTCTTGTCTACTGGACCTAACCAGACCTCTCCTCTCCAAATCCCTAAGCGCGGGGTAAAGTGTGCCCGGGTTCGGTATTTCTCCCTTCCTCTTCGCTAACTCCTTGGCAATTTCCTGCCCATACATCTCCTTCTTGGAGAGCAACCAAAGTATAAGGAACGAGAGTAGCCCTCGCATATCGCAGCACTCAGGAGGGCCGCGCGCAACCCCGGCTGATCTCTTGAACATGTTCGGTTCAAGTGACTGTTATCTCCAATAGATTTAAGTAATGCGGTCGTTATATTGGGCATCCAATACTGGAGGCAAAGCTGTTAAGATGAAAGATAGTGAGATCAAAGAGTTTGTAAAGAAATTCTATGCGAAGGTTGCTACCTCAAGATGCTCTTGCTGCGGCAGTCTACCTTCATCGCCTTCCGGGGTTGAGTTGGCTAGATCAGTCGGATATTCCAATGGCGAGCTGAAGGATCTGCCGGCGGGAGCTATAGAGGCGTTTGATGGATGCGGGAATCCTGTGGCGTTTTCAGAATTGAAGGAGGGGGAAACCGTTCTTGATATAGGGTCTGGAGGAGGCCTCGACGCCTTTCTGGCCGCGAAGAAAGTCGGTACAGCGGGAAGAGTCGTTGGCATCGATTTTACTAAAGAAATGATTCAAAAAGCGATGAGGAATGTCAGAGAGCTAGGTCTCAAGAATGTTGAATTTCGGTTGGGAGACGCAGAAGATATGCCCATCGAGTCAAGCTCCGTCGATGTCGTCATCAGTAATTGTGTCATAAATCTGGCTCCAGATAAAGACAAGGTCTTCAAGGAGGCTTATCGAGCACTTAAGCCAGGCGGCAGAATGGTTATCTCTGATATAGTGACTGAACGAGAGTTGCCTGACGAGATTCGTGGAGATCCTAGATACTGGGCAGGATGCGTTGCAGGTGCGCTTGACATAAGAGATTATCTGAGGAAGATAAAGAAAGCAGGATTCAAGCATGTTAAAGTGCTATCAAGAACAAATTTCGGCAATGCTATTCTAAGTATAAAGGTTAAGGCTCAAAAATCAGAAGACTAGGATTTCAACCGAAATAGCTACTTGCAGTTTCTAATGTTTCCTTTATCTCCTCCATATTTGTTAAGCCGACAGCTACGCCATCAACTCTATCCTTCAAGAATTGAAACGCTACAGCCGGCTCTAATCTCCCAGCCGCAAGCGACTTCATAGCGATAATCTTCTTCCCGATTCTTCTTGCAGACTCGGCAGCGCGGACAGTCGATTCAAATGAAGGATCCATGAAGACGCCGATCTTGTTGAAAGGAACCAAGATCAATTTGACTTCTTCAATTGCAGCCGCTTTCTCAATTATGGTTCCAGGGGTATGACTAGCTATTCCAACGATTCCATCTTTTATCTCCTGTAGAGTTCGCTTCAGTCTCTCAGGATTCTTATTGAGGATTCTGTCTGTGTAGGAGCCGTGTGTCACTATTGACTTCGCTTTCAGCCGCTTCATTATCTCTACCTCGTTTGAGATCTCTCCTAGACCGGTGCTTCCCATTATGAAGATCTCAGTATCTGTAGCTCTGGCAGCTTCCTGAATAGCGGTTAGAATCGGAGGACAGCAGATTGCTTGAACAGCATTGCAACCCAGCTTGACGCAATCGATGATTATCTTCGCTATGTTCTTTGGGTTCTCATAGAACTGCCTATAATACATGTAGGACTTAGCTCCGAACTGTCCTGCACCAATGAAGGGTGAGGTCCCGAGTAGAACTTTCGGGAAGTCTCTTCCGTTTATGTTGAGTATCCCAAACGCATATGCGTCAGCGAACTCTTTCATTCTCTCACTGATTCAGTTCGAAAGCTACATGTATGATGTAAGGCTATCCCTATTTGAGTGGCATCAGATTCATGGGAGTTGAATATAGACCCTACAGATCTAAGAGAATTCTGAATGTCCATAAGCATGTTGACGGAGGATGGTTCTGGGACAAGTATTCAGCTCATCCTTACGTTGGTTGCGAGCATGGATGTGAGTTCTGCTACTCGCGATCTAGAAAATATCTTCAAACGGGCGGTCCTGAAGAATTCTCTAGAATAATCAAGGTCAAGACGAATGCTCCGGAACAACTAATAAAAGAGCTTTCGAAGGTTCCTCGCGACATAATAGTGACTGGAGACTATCAGCCTGCTGAGGGTAAATTCAAACTGTCTAGAAAGATGCTTGAGGTAATTAGAGACCTCAATTTTCCAGTTCACATAGTTGAGAGATCCCCTCTAGTTCTAAGAGATCTAGGTATCTTGCAGGAAATTAACAAGCGTTCTTGGGCTTGCGTCTCAATCAGCATAACTACATTAGACGAGAGGTTGACGAGACTCTTCGAGCCGAAAGCCCCCACTCCAAGAAGTAGACTTAGAGCTATGAAGAAGATCAATGAAGCTGGAATCCTAACTGGAACAGCGCTAATGCCTGTTCTACCGTACTTAACAGACAGCGACGCCACTTTCGAAGAGATCGTTAAATCCACCGCAGAACATGGTGGACGCTACGTTCTTGCGGGTGGAGGATTGACTCTAGACGACTATGTGAAGACTAGATACATGAAGCTGATTCAAGAACACTCTCCCAGCCTAGTGGAGAAGTATGATGAACTGTATTCCAGTCAGGACAGGCTTAGACGCTATGCGGCCACTGTCGGCAAGAAGATTGCTGCTCTATGCGAGAAATACGGTGTCGCAGATAGAATTCCTAGATATATTCCCGACTCACCGCTCAAAAAGAACAAAGAGGTTGCAGCCGCCCTCTTCGATAAAGTGTATAGACTTGAGCTGGAGCTTGAGAACCCACAGAAGATTTGGGCCTACCGCAAGGCTGCTTGGGCGATTGAAGGACTCGAAGACGATATTGAGGAGCTCTATAGATTAGAGAGACTCGAAGAGGTTCGCGGCGTCGGTAAGACTCTAGCCGCTGAGATCGGAAAGATGCTGGAACAGGTCTAGTTGAAAGGAATCTACACGGTTATCATTCAACTCAAAGCTCCTGTTAACATGAAGATCGGTGCACTTGGACGAGTCAGACTGGTGAAGGGCATTTATCTCTACACAGGATCGGCGCGTGGAAGCGGGGTATCGTCAATCGAAGGTAGAGTAAGCAGACATTTGCGCAAAACGAAGAGAAATTTCTGGCATATCGACTACCTTCTCGAGCATGAATTATCTCGAACAATCGCAATCGTCTACTCCGAGACCGAGAGAAGAATAGAATGCAAAGTGAATGAATCCATAGGTAGCGAACTGGAGGCATCCTCCCCAGCTGCGCATTTCGGTTCAAGCGACTGCGCATGCCAGACTCATCTCCTTCAGGTAGCCGATGCTGGACCAGTTGAACGATTAATCCGCAGCGTAAGAGCTTCGTATGGACGCCTAGGTTTGCACTCGAACACCCTTTGCTATTTCTATCCGCGTTTGCGTCGACGACATTTTCAGTTGAAATATTGTTAAAGAAGTGAGGCGGAAAAGTTGAGTTATGAGAAACTTGTCAAGGCAGCAGCTGGAAAAATTCCATTCGACCTTTTAATCGAGAACACGCAGCTCGTCAACGTTTATACAAGTGAGATTTATCAAGCTGCTATCGGAATACTTGGAGATAGGATCGCGTATATCGGTGAAGGTCCACGACGTTTGAAATCGAAGCGAAGATTCAATGCACGTGGAAAGTACGCGATTCCAGGTCTCGTCGACTCGCATCTTCACATAGAGAGCAGTATGGTCACTCCACCTCGTTTTGCTGAAGCGGTTCTGCCTCACGGGACCACGACGGTTGCGATAGATCCTCATGAAGTCGCTAATGTTCTAGGGATGGAAGGGGTGAAGATGATGCTAGATTCGAGTAGAGACCTGCCGCTCAAAGTTCATGCTCTTGTGCCAACCTGCGTGCCTTCAATACTTGGAGTTGAGACTGCGGGAGCGGAATTCAAAGCTGACGATGTGGCTGAGATGCTGAGTTGGGATCGGGTGATAGGGCTAGGTGAGGTTATGGACTATCAAGGCGTCATAGATCTGAAGGATAGAATAACGAGGATAGTAAAGACTGGGAGAAAATTCGGCAAGATCCTAGATGGCCATGCAGGCCTCATCTCAAGGAGAGCGTTGAACGCTTACATAGCTGCTGGGATGGATTCAGACCACGAGAACTTCAATTTCACCAGCGTTCTGGAGAAGCTTAGGTTAGGGATGGCTGTCAAGCTCAGGAAGATGTTGCTGAGCCGAGATTTCATTGCTAAGTTGAGAAAGATCCCAAACCTCCGGAATGTTATGTTCTGTACGGATGATGTTATGCCTGATGATTTGATTGAGAACGGTCATCTTGACGATGTTGTAAGAACGGCTGTTGAGTGCGGCTTCGATCCTGTTGAAGCGGTTAAATCGAGCACATTGAAGCCAGCTATGAGCCTACGGCTTTACGATAGGGGTGCCATCGGGCCGGGTAAGATTGCGGACGTGATCCTCCTGAGGAGTCTTGAACGATTCATTCCAGATGTCGTATTCGCTAATGGGGAGATGGTTGCTAAAGAAGGAAAACTGCTTACCGAGTTGAAGATTCAGAAGTTTCCAAGAGAGGCGGAGAGAACTGTCAAGATCTCCCGAATAAGCGTTAACGATTTCTGCATTAAGCCTCCGATTCAAGATGGCAAAGTAAAAGTTCGCGTAATAGCTCTTGAAGGACTTGCTTCGAGATTTTTGATCGAGGAACATGACGTTGAAAACGGGGTGTTGAAGACCGAAGGTCTTGCGATTGTGGCTGTGCTAGAGAGGCATGGAAGATCTGGGAGTAGAACGGTTGGCTACGTTAAGAATTCGGGTTTGAGAAGAGGCGCCGTCGGCTCCACAGTCGCTCATGACTCGCATAATCTCATTGTGTTAGGTATGAGGCCTGAGGATATGCTCTTTGCGGCTAGAGCTCTGATCCGTATGCAAGGAGGATTGGTAGCTGTTCAGAATGGTCAGCTCTTCGCTTCGGTTCATCTACCTATTGCCGGCTTGATGTCAAATATGCGCATCGACGTAGTTAGCTCCGCCTTACGTTCCTTCAGGAGAGCTGAGAATCAGCTCGGAGTTAGAGAAACTGGGAGCACACTTATGATCACATTTCTTTCTCTACCAGTTATCCCGAGCGCTAGGATAACCGATAGAGGTCTATTTGATGTCGATAACCAGAAGTTTGTCTCATTATTCTTGTAGAGTGCACTTTGTCTGTTGAGGGGAAGCTTAGTGCAAGGATATTTAAGCAGTCTTTGGCATGTATCTGTCTAAACCTAGGAAACAGTTAGGGAGTAGATTTCATGCCAACTTCAGGTTACCGCGATAAGTTCAAGAATATTGATTTGGCTGTCACTTTTCGGGATGTTGTTTTGCTGCCTGGTTTTACTGAGGTTGAGCCTCGCGAAGTTGATGTTAAGTCGAGGGCCAGTAAGAATTGTCCGATAAATATTCCATATGTCTCTTCGCCTATGGATACTGTTACTGAGAGCGATATGGCGATCGCTTTAGCTCGCCAAGGCGGTGTAGGAATCCTCCATAGGAATTGCAGCATAGAAGAAGAAGTTGACATGGCTAAGCATGTGAAAAGGGCGGAGTCCCTTGTTATTCGTGAAGTTATCACTATCGAGCCGACCAAAACAATCGCATATGCGGTTGAGCTCATGCAGAAGCACAATATATCTGGACTACCGGTTGTGGAGGAAGGGAAGCTTATCGGCATTCTCACTGGTAGAGATGTTCGTTTCGCTGATCTGAACCTGAAGGTTGAGGACTTGATGACACGCGAAGTTGTTACAGCTCCTGAGGGGATCGATATTGAAGATGCGAAAGAGACTATGCATAAGCATAGAATCGAGAAACTGCCTATAATCGATGACCAGAATCGTTTGAAAGGCCTCATCACGATCAAGGACATTTTGCTTAGGGGAAGATTTCCGAATGCTGCTCGCAATGAGAAGGGTCAACTTCTTTGTGGAGCTGCAACTTCTCCTTTCGATTTGGAACGAGCGAAGCAGTTGGATAAGTATGTTGATATTATCGTTATAGATGTAGCTCATTTTCACAACGCGAATGTTTTCGAAGCGACTAAGAAGATTCTTGATGCAGTCGAGGCAGATGTGGTTGTAGGCAACATTGGAACTTACAAGGCTGCTGAAGATGCGATAACGAAGCTTGAAGGGATCGCCGGTTTCAGAGTAGGGATAGGATCCGGCTCCATCTGTACGACTATGGAGACAACTAAAGCGGGTGCACCTACACTCTACGCGACGGCGCAAGTATCTGATGCTGTGAAGGACTATGGTGCCGATTTACCTATTATCGCGGACGGCGGGATTCGAAGTCCGGGAGACGCAGCTGTAGCGGTTGCAGCAGGCGCTTCATGCGTTATGGTTGGAAACTTGTTCGCTAGATGTAGGGAAGCGCCTGGGAACCTGATCGCGATCGGTGGACGTTACTACAAGCAGTACCGAGGGATGGGCAGCCCTTCCGCTATGGCCAAACGATTTTCGCTAGACAGGTACAGCCAACCTGCCAAGGGGCTCCCTGAAGGTGTTGAAGGCTGGGTTCCCTACAAGGGCGAGGTAAGCATCGTGGTCCAAGAACAGGTTTCAGGTCTGAAAGCTTCTATGGGGTACGCAGGAGCTAAGAATATTCATGAGCTTTGGGAGAAGGGTCGTCTCGCCGCGTTGACACCTTCAGGAATCGAAGAAGCTAGGCCTCATGACATATTGTTGCCCAGCGAGGCCCCGGAGAGAGTCTAGGTGTTTCAAAGCGTTTTGAGATCCTTAAGGATCCTATTTTTCTCGCAAACCAATCTTTTGTCGTCGGCTCCGAGAATCGTTTGAAAAATTACTTATACTCGACTGTTTTCTTTAGAGGGATATTTTGAGGCGAGGAGGGCTGCCCATCAAGGTCTATTCTACTCCTACATGCCCTTACTGCGCTATGCTGAGAGAATTCCTGAGGCATAACAAAATTGAATTTGAAGAGATCGATATCGCAGCGAATAGAGACGCTGCCTTAGAGGTGATTGCGAAGTCAGGTCAGAGGAGCGTTCCTATCATAGATATCGATGGGACAATAATTATCGGATATAACGAGGCAGCTATTAAAGAGCGATTGAATACAATCCAAAAGTAGTAGACGCCGTCACGTCTTTGCCGAGGGCTTCCTCGCGACCAATACCTCGTCTACACTGTGAATTACTGCTCCAAATTCTTCAATGCACTTCTTGACTGTCTCTAGATTGACATCACTTCCCTCTATTTCTACTTTGATGCTTTCTGTACTCTGGTCAATTTCAGCTGAAGTCACGTGAACATGCTCTATTCCATGGCATGAAGCCAGTTTCGACGCCAGATCGTATATCGGCGGTTCATGAGGTTTCAGAACATCCAGCACTAGACGTTTTACAACGGGATCCCCGGACATCTTCATTCCCTGTACTCTACAATATGCGTATCGGTTTGAAATAAGCTATCATGCTACATATGTTTTCGAAGTCTCGACTCTATGTAGTCTCTCGGAGCTGCTCCAACTATTTGGTCGACGAGCTTTCCATTCTTTATTATCAGCAACGTAGGCACACTCATGACTCCGAAGTTCATAGCTGTGCGAGGGTTCTCATCCACGTCCAACTTCCCGAAGACGATCTTCCCAGCATAATCTCTAGCAAGCTCCTCTACTACCGGCGCGAGCATCCGGCAGGGTCCGCACCAAGCGGCCCAACAATCAATGACCATTAAAGGATATTTTTGGATTAAACTTTCGAAATCGCTATCAGTCACTTGTATAGGTGATTCCGAAATGCTCCTTCCTGCCGCTTGGCTCTGCCTGCTCATAAGTTCTTGCATCTTCCTTGCCCGAATTCTCTCAAGTTCATCCATTTTCATTCACTTCCATTAAGGCCGTCTCATCTGGTCTCAATTCGAATTGCTACGCTTAACTTAGAAATGCGTATAAAGGTTTTCTCGGTCGCTCCTCAAAAGCTCAGCGACCAATATAAGTCTCGGTTCCATGCAATGCTTCACGGAAACCTCTGAAGACATCTGCAATGGACTTGATCCATGGATGCTTGATCTTCTCCGGTAGTCTTTCAAGTCTAGCTATCCTGAAGTAAAGTGGAGGGTGGGGATCCCATCCGAGCCATTCTTGCAGCCTCACGGAAGGAGCCTGCTCATAATATAGCCTCCTAAAACCTATCTTCCTCAAACCTGAAGCTAAACTCATCGGGTCTTTTGTGATCAGCGCTGATTCTGTGTCAGCTCTGGTTTCAAGAAATTTTCCGATGAAGAAGATCACTGTGAACATGATGAAGAGATAGAAGAATCCTAGGAAGAAGAGGTACTGCCAGAGGAAGTAAACTCTAAGTAGGTATTCACCTGAGGTGAGAGCGAAGAGAATCAAAGGATCGTGGCTTCGAACGTGGCTCAGTTCATGGCCTAATACGCCCCTTATCTCAGCCTCCTCGAGCCTCAGGAGAAGCCCAGATGTAACTAGAACAGTCGACCTACCCGACATAATTCCCGTTGCCGCAGCATTCGGAACCCAAGTATTAACGATCGAGATCTTAGGGATCTTCAAGCCAAAGTCTCTCGCTACTTCACTAGCCGTCTTGTAGACGTTCAGGTCTCGAACAGACATTTTTTCAGGAAAGCATTTGATTCCGTACTGCTCGAATACACATCTAGCGGTTTCGCAATCGATCTCTTTGCCTTGAGCCAAGGTCGCTTGATAGACCTTCTCTTTCATCTCCTTGAATTTGGTGCCGTGTTTCGCAACGATTTGAGCGTATTCCTCACGGCTTGTCTGGTAGGATAGTAGAACGACATCCGGGTTTTCCGGTGTTAAGATCCAGTCGCCAAGCCTCATCATTATTCGATCTGACGAGGCGACCAGTATGAATTGTATTGCTACGAGAGCGATCGGTGTGTAGGGGCCGAGGAAGATGTAGAGAATGAAGAAGCCTATGAAGAGAAAGATCATGTAGAAGTTCATCATACTATCTGTGAAGATGCGCCCCAGCATTCTAGCGATGATAGATTGCTTTCGAACTGGAACTATCTTCGGATGCCTTAGGAAAGTGAAGTATAAGGTTGTGCGCCTCAACTCCTCCTTGTAGCCTTCGAGATGAAAACGAACATCGTTCACGAGGGCTCTGCATATAGTCTGGAACAGCTTGGAATCGGAAGGCGTGAAGACTATCTTGAGAGGGTCGTCTCCGATAATCGTAACCTCTACCCAGAGCTTCCACTCCGCGTCATACTCCCTGAAGGAAATTGTTGGTTTTCCGTCAATGATTCCTTTTCGAATACTGGTCACGTAAGGAGCTCTTGGGAGGAGATAGAATCTCTCAACATAATCCAGAAAGTTCTTCGTCTGATTTTCCGTCAGTTCAGTCTTGATTTCTTGGCTTTGAGATTGAAAGCTGAACAAAATCCTATCTCCGTTGCCGATACTTCCTTTTCGCAGCGGCTACAAGACCCATCGGCCCGGTCATCATCATGTCTCCTGCAGGGGTCGCAAAGTACGCTTTGATTCCGGTCTTCTCGATGAGATGTCGATTCGGGCCGGTTGTCGCGATTAAATCTATCTTTGAGAACCCTGGCGGCTTTGTAGCGAATGCTACGCCGTGCCCTCCTTCATTGAAGACATCTTCATCGGTCAATTCCCCGTCGGCAAACTCTCTTAACAGTCGCTCGAGCTTAGTGTGAGTTAGGAGTTGCGTGTGATGTTCAGCTATCCCACGGATCTCTCCCTTCAAGGCTATCGCCGCCATCATATGGCCGTTGCCCAGGTTTACTGCAAGGACCGATTTTGCTTCTCCGACTGTAGGGTCTTGGAGGCAGCCTGCTATCGCTGCGAACGATGTATCCATAACCATGACTTTTGAGTTTGGAAACTGATTCTTACAAGCTTTCACAGCTGAGTTCATTCTTATGAAATATCTTGGAACTTCATCCTCTTTGAAAGCGAAGTCTTCAGGTCTCCTGCTTCTCGACAGTTGTTCCCTCATCTTCTCCATTCTGAATCTTCTATTGCTTATCCCTTTAGGAGAGACACCGTGGTCTTGTACAGCTACTGCTATAACATCAACATCTGAGAGGTTCACGTTCTCTTTTGAGAGGAAAACGTTTAGTTCCTTAAGATTTATCTCGCTGATATTCAGGACTTCGCCCTTGAAGCCCTTTGGAGGCTTCTCGCCTCTCCAAACCTCTACTCCAAGTTGGTTAACTTCATCGAGATCGTTCCTTATCGAGTATGCAGCGCTCTCAGTCATTACGACTCGGAAGCCCTTCTTCAAATGTCTTGTCACTGAAGCTGCGAATTCTCCTCCGCCGATCGTGTAGCCCCTTACGAAGATGTCTTTTCCAAGCATTGTGGCATGGTTAACCGATGCCGCGTGGACGATCGATGGCGCTGGTAGAATCATCTTTACACAATTCTCTATGTTCTTTTCTTCATCATAAAGCAAAATATCTTCCGTTCCAGCTCCGATGTCGATTGCCAGTATCTTACGGACCAGTCTTCTTCGCCTCTGCAAACTTGGAGCTCCTACTCTTCCGAATCGCTAGCGCTGCGATTGGTAGGCACACCATCAAGATCGCGACAATGTAAAGCCAAGTCGGTAAGTAGGTAAAGTGTATCTCATGTTCGGTTACTGATGAGATATAGCCTTCAGCGACGGTTATCTTCATGAAGCCCTTGTCTATCAGAGTATTCCCCTGCCGCTCGAATTGTAGGAGATTGTACCTTATTCTCGCCTCTGATTCCCACCACCATAGGAACGAGAAGTTCGCGTAGTATGTAAATGGGCTCAGGTTGACTATGAGCCCGTATATGTCGAAGTCATATTGTATTAGCAGTTTCCGATCTTTCTCCAGAAACTGATAGTTGAAGCTTCCGATGGACCCGTTGAATAATGCGTAGAAAACTTGCAGGTTTGACTCCATCAGCTTCGCATGGTCATGCAATTGTTCTTTCGAAGAGACTTCGAATCCAACCTCATGGAGTCTTTCATGTATCCTCGTTGTGTATATTGTGTATTCTAGCTTGAATTCCGGCTCTTCAGCTTCCTCACTCTGAGCTGTACTCATTAGGGTCGCTGATAGAAGCAAAAGCACGATGAGTGCCAACGATTTTCGTGAACGCATCTCGGCGACCTGCGCGGACTAAGCGAATAGGTTGAGCTCCTCTATTTATCTTGGCGTCCTCTTAAGCAGCCTCTTCCTCGGAAGCTTCGGCTTCTTTACCCTCTCAGCTTCTCCTACAGCCAAATCTTCACTTCCAATATGCTATCGAAAAGAGCTATCTTAAACGCTAGGAAGAGTTGGTTTTTGGAGCTTCCACTAGTAGATATCTGGCTTGAATGGATTCTTTCGGTAGAATCCGGAAGGCCTAGGGACAGTTAGGATCTTGTCGCACTTTGAGCAAAGGTAGTGTTCACTGGATACATCACTGGAAAGGAATGCCATATCTTCCCCACATTTAGGGCATCTCGGGTCAATATCTTCCATAAGCCTGACTCCCTGATGTAATAGTTGCCTTCTCTAGAAGATTTCCTTTTCGGAGCATTATCCTAAAGTCAGGATGAATGAGTCATACGTCAAAAGGATAACACCGAAATAAGCTTGCTCTGACTCTATTCAATCCTAAAGGAGCTATGATAACATGGGAGGGAAAACCCCTCTAGCGACGACGAGTATTTTGACGTCGGTCTCTTTCCTCCGACTTCACGTAGGCGTTACAGCTAGATACTCCTTTTATGCGGTCAGGCTACGGTAAATACGTGTAGGAGTCTGCTAGGACTTGCCGCTGAGTTCGGAAATCCGGCGAGACTATCTGCTGAATCGATGGGTCATAATCGCTGCGGAAAGAGCGAAGAGGCCACTGGACTTCGTTGTGCCCAAGAGGAAGGTCGAAGCATTTACATGCGCGTTCTGTCCAGGAAACGAAAGGATGACGCCTCCAGCGACTCTAGTATATCTCAGCGGAAAATCGGGCAAGATTGTTAGAGCTAAGGACACTGATTCTGAGAGGCCGAGGAATTGGCTTGTCCGTAGCGTACCAAACTTATATCCGGCATTGAAGCCTCCAAGTAAGCTTCTGTCTAAGAGCTCAACCGGTCACTATAAAGTCAGGCCCGGTATTGGCTATCACGAGGTTTTGATAGAGTCGCCTGACCATGATGAACATCCGAGTGCAGCTAGACCGAAGCAGCTTGGGCTGGCTATTCGCGCCTGTATAGATCGTTTGAACGTTCTCTCCAAGGAGAGATATGTCAAATATGTCTCAATCTTCAGGAATTATCGTCCAGAAGCCGGGGCTTCCATCTCCCACGCTCACTCACAGATTATAGCGGCGCCTATGTTGCCAAAGCTGATCGGCGAAGAGTTGCGAACTTCAAGAAAGTTTCGAGAGCGGGAAGGAGGATGCGCCTTCTGCGAAGTCGTCGCCAGTGAGACTGAGGGGCCTCGTGTTATCTATCAGAATGAGAATTTCGTCGCGATCGCGCCTTGGGCCAGCGTATACAACTTTGAGTTCTGGATCTTGCCTAAACGCCATTCACCCTCAATTCGATACGCGAAGCCTTCAGAGATAGATGAATTGGCGATTACTATGAGATCATGTCTAGGAGGTCTTTCGAGACTGCTGCAGGATCCGCCCTACAACCTTGGCTTTCACCTAGCTCCTTCACCAATGAAATGTAGGCATTACCATTGGCATATCGAAGTATACCCGAAGCTCGGAAGTATGGGAGGCTTTGAGTTGAGCACTGGAATGTACATTAACACGATGCCGCCTGAGAGAGCGGCTGAGGCTCTACGAAAAGCAGTAGGTCAAGAGAGAATTCGTTGCTGAAGCACTTGAACTGATGCTGGACGAGAAAACAGTAAGTTCAGCTGCGATAAAGGGGAGGAGGATTTTTCGCAGCCAGCGAAAGAAGATTAGTCTAACATCAAAACCCGCTTTCTCTCCTGTTTAAATGTTACTTGGAACAAGAACATTTAGTGGAGGGAAGACAGTACTGACTAGTTATAGTCCTGAATCGTTAAGAGTTATAATTCCAGTTGGCGGGGTAGCGAAGCGTCTACTACCTCTCACAGCAGAGGTTTCTAAGGCATGCCTCAGACTCCTGAACCGCCCTCTTATTGAAATATCCTTATTATCTCTAGCCAAGCAAGGCGTGAGAAACTTTATTTTTGGAGTGAAAGGATATACCAACTACAAAAGTCTGCATGATTACTTCGAGTCTGGCGTCGGTTTCTCAGCCAGATACAACATCGAACCGCGTGTCCACATCAAGTATCAGCCGAATCTAGAAGACTGTGGAAGCGCAGACTCAGCGAGAGTGAATATTGAGTATTATGATGTAAAGGATCCAGTTTTCGCAGTTCAAGGCGATAACATATTCGAGATAGATATCGAAAATGTCTTAGCCTTTCACCAAAGCAGAGATGCCTTTATGACGATCGGGCTGATGCCTATAACCGATGTTACTGGATATGGAATAGCTGAAGTTGATAGTGGCATGAGGATATCAAGGTTCGTTGAGAAGCCTCATCCGAAGAAAGCACCCTCAAACCTAGCTAATACAGGGCTTTACCTGTTCTCTCCGAAGATTAGAGAGATCTTCGAGGAAAGGAAAGTTCAAGAGATGATCCAGAATAAGCGTCTAGACTTCGGCTACGATTTGATACCTTACATTATAGAGACGGGTAGACCTGTTTATGGCTATGTTCTAAGAGGAGCATGGTATGATGTTGGGACTCCTGTGAGGTATCTTGAGGCGATGGAAGGTATACTTCACGGCCGATTGAAAAGTCTGCAAGACTTCGGCGGTAGAGTATCCCAAGACTCTACCATATGGATCCAAGGAGAAAGCGTTGAATCTCTCAGGAGGAGAGAAGAGATAGTAAGAAAAGTCGGGGAAGGAAGAATAGAACTTCAAGGCTCGGTTTTGATCGGAAGGCACTGCGTGATCTCGGATGGCGCAAGAATAGTAGACTCATGCATCGACAACTATACAAGGATCGGAAGAAACTCTGTTATAGAAAGATCAGCGGTAATGGATCGAGTAATAATAGACGACAACGCGGAAATACGCGAGAGCATCATAGGGAGACACTCAACTGTCAAATCTAATCCGGCTAAGGCTACAAGGGTCCTCACTTCAGTCCTGGCAGATGATGTCACACTGGAGGCGGGATGCAACCTCACAGCAACAAAGATATACCCAGGCAAACATGTTCCCAGAAAGAAACTCATCGGTATGACTTTAGAGTAATCGCTGATAGCGGAAGGTTCGAAGCCTAGCAGCCACCCGACTTCTAAGAGACTAACTCAGACTATCGAATCGAGACAGGTTTCCAAGAACCTTTCTCGTATTCGCTTAGAATTCTCTCATAAACCGACTTCGTTCCATCCGCTATCCTCCTCCAACTATAAACTTCAACGACCTTCTTGCAGGCGTTCTGAGCTAAGCGTTCAGCGTACTTCCTATCCGAGAGGACTCTGAGTATACCCCAAGCCAATGAGTCCGGATCGTTCAGATAGGCTCTAACTCCTGTCTTGTCGTGTTCGACTATTTCGCTCAGCCCTCCAGCACCGGTCGCTACGACAGGTGTTCCCGCGGCCATTGCTTCCAGGGCTACTATGCCGAATGGTTCGTAGAGTGAGGGAACGACGCAGACGTCAGCTACTCTATAGAGGAGCTTCAATGTTAGGTCGTCTAGGAAGCCTGTGAAATAGATCTTGTGCGCTATTCCGAGTTGATGGGCTCTGCTGATTAGAACGTCTTTCATATATCCCTCGCCGACGCAAACGAGCTTCGCATCGAAATTGGATAGAACTTCGGGGAAGGCTTCGATCAAAACGCTGGCGCCTTTCTCGTATACGAGCCGGCCGACAAAGAGGATAAGTTTCTCGCTTGGGTCAGCAAATTTCTTCCTGAAGTCTTCTCTATCGAGATTAGCCTTGAACTTTTCTAGGTCCACTCCATTCGGGATTACCTCTATATTTTGCCTAGGCAGCCCGAATGCCCAACTCACTTGTGAGGCCATGTAACCGCTGCAACAGATCACTCTCCACGCTTCATGCGTCAACCATGACTCTGTTTGGTGGATCATCGTCTGGTATTCTGTGTGGAGGCCGTTTCTTCTGCCATACTCTGTCGAATGAATGGTTGCCAGAAGCGGGATTCGAAAGAGATGTTTCAATCCAACCGCAGCTGTTGCTACAAGCCAGTCATGAGCATGTACAATGTCTATGCTGCCTTTCAGAGATCTTATCAATTCAATCCCTTTCGCTTGAAGATTCAAATTCATCATGAATGTCCATGAAGCAAAGTCTGGTGATGGATAGTTGTATGAATCAACCCTATGAACATGGACTCCGTCAATCTCTTCGTAGCCTTTCGCTCCTGGAAACTCGAGGGTGATAACGTGAACGTCGAGGTCGGTTTGAGCTAGCGCTCGAGAGAGATCGTAGACATGCGCCGCTATTCCCCCGACTATCCTTGGGGGAAACTCCCAAGACAGCATGAGGATATTTCGCCGCTGTGCCATTCTTGCTCGCTCACGTTCAGACTACGCTTCAACAAGCCTCCAGAAGTCTTGAAGAGGTGATCTGATAGCTTTCTCATAGACCTTGACGATATCATCTATCCATGTATCGGAACTAGGTTGAACAACATCGATCTTATTCGGCGAGACCCCATACCTAATCTTCAATTCATCCCTCATCTCTGTCGATTTCACTAGAACTCTCTCAGCTTCGTCACATCCATGCCGCTCTATGTTCGTAATAGCAAGAT
>CAYOZM010000011.1:0-25767 GCA_964408475.1 uncultured Candidatus Bathyarchaeia archaeon
TTCAACTGCTCAACCTTTTCTAGCAACCTTTGATTCTGAACTTCGAGCCTCTCTATCTCCTTTCGTTGCTCCGAGACTTTCTTTCTTAGACTTGTCAATTCACGCGATTCGCGGAGTTGGATCGTCCTGATCGTATCCCTCTTTTCCTTCTGTTTGATTAGTAGGTCCAGGGCTCGTTTGACCGTGTATCCTCTCGCAACAAGCGCTTTGGCTTCATCCGTGGGCACCTGCTTACCCAAGGTTCTAACGTGAGCTTCTACTTGTTTGAATTTATCGCGGTAACTGCGGAAAGCTTTCAAAGCCGCGGCGAGAGCGTCGCTAGAATGAGGGTCCAATGACTTGATTCCGCGTTGCGCCGCGTAGTCTTGAACGATCAGACGTTTTTCAGTCGACTCCACTGCGGCTTCGGGAGCAAAGATTATGGCTTTGAGAGATGATGCCACTTTCCTAACGAAGTCGGGAGCGGGAGAGACATCCGATGCTACGATCACAGCATCGCCAACTTCAGAGATCTTGTGGATAACTTCTTCTCTAGTAGTTCCTTTGCTACTCTCAACTAACATCGGTCGGCCATCTAGGTCCAGAGCAGCTAGACCGCATGTCGTACCCGGGTCTATTCCGACAATAAGTTTCCTCTTGAAGCGGCCGTAGCTTCTTGCCTTCAATTTAGCACTATTCAAGTGCTGACCCACGTTCCCATTCTTATCTTCTCTCCTTTAACATATGAAAGAACGTCTTCAATAGGAGATGCTAGGCGGTAATGCTTACGGAAGAAGTGTAGGACATTCTGAACATCTCGGGCGAGAAGTCTCTCTGCATCTGGATGATCCTTCAATACCGCCTGGGGCCAGTCTATGATGAGAATCCCTCCATCAGGCTTTATCAACACGTTGAACTCGCTCAAGTCAGCGTGAATTACCCCTGCATCGACGTATGCTCTCCTTATGTTCGCGATTATCTCTTTGAGGACGGGTAGAGGTTCTTCTATCTCAGCGTATCTAATCTCCGTTCCTTCGATCAATCCCATTACTACTACATGGCGGTTTCTGGCGATCGGTTCCGGAACTGAAACTTTGCGAGGGTAGATGCGCTGCATTACTTCATACTCCTTCTCAGCTGCTAGTCTCGATTGATAGAGCCATGAGATATGGCGTCTTTCAGCGACGTAGCCTCTAGCTCTTCTCGTCTGCCTGAAACTCATTCTCCCCAACCTGTGAAACTTTACTACAATCCTTTCACGTTTCGGAGAAAGCGCTTCATAGACATCCGACTCCTTCCCTACTCCCAATGGCTTACCTATCGCCTCCAAGACATTCGCCTTGACCAAGGCGTTCAACGCTAAACAGTCGTAACCCGAATAGTTCACAGCGTATCCGTCATAGCCTAGGAAGGTCTTTGAAACCTTAATTGCAAGTTGAAGGTGATCGAGGCGGTCAAGGCGGAAGGCAACCTCTCGCCATGGAAGATTGGCATACTTCACGACTTCTTTGAATGGAGCGAATTCATAATGCTCCATGGCCAGCTCTATGCCCATTAGCGTTCTCAAATCTTCAGGCTGAAGATTCCTAAATATCCTTACAGCTGTTTGACCTGTCATCTTTCATCAAGTACCTTAGGAGGTCGTTTTGATGCGAGCTTGCTAACAGTTCTTACTGCATCTCTGCCCATCTCGGTTACAGAGTAATACTGTCTCTCCGGTTTCCCAGCCACAGCTTCTGTTCTTGTTCTTCTGATCAGCCTAAGCATCTCAAGTTCAGCCAAATGCTCGTAAACGCTCGGGATCGAGATTTCCAGTCCAAACGCTTCCTTAAGTTCTCTCCAGATCCCGTATCCGTGGAGTTGCTTCTTGGACAAGATCTCCAATATGCGCGTCTTGGTATCGCCTAACTTCGTGGTCAGCCTCCTCTCTTCCATTCGTCTGACAAGCCTGTCTACCTCCTTAAGCCTCTCAACAATCTTCCTAGCGGTCCCAGGGTCCTTCAGTCCAGCTCCAGTTATTACACAGACTATTTCTTCAGATCTCTCGACTTTGCCTAAGTCGATGAGTTTCTTTAGGCCAGCAACTGTTGACGCCGCGGCCGGCTCAGCGAAGATACCTTCAGTCTTAGCCAGTTGTCTTGTCGCCTCTAGAATCTCAGCGTCTGAAACGGCGGTAGCTGACCCGTGCGATTCTTTGATAGCTCTCAAGGCTGCTGATCCGTACATGGGGTTCTTGACCGCGATATCAAGCGCGATCGTTTTCGGTCTTGACGCTGACTGTATGAACTGTTTTCGATTCACGAAAGCCTTGACTATCGGGGCGCATCCTTCAGCTTGGACGCCAGTCATCATCGAATCTACGCTCTTAGTCAATCCAATCTCGTGAAGTTCCTTGATGCTCTTCCATATCATTGAGATGTTTCCTCCGGTTCCCATTGGAACGATTACACGGTCGCACGTTCTCCAACCGAGCTGCTCGCAAATCTCGAAGCCGACCGTCTTCTCTCCTTCTAGAAAAAATGGATCCGCTGGAGTCACTAGATAAGAGCGGTCGGCATTTTTTCTAGCTTCAATCAGTGCTTCATCAGGATCTCCAGCAAGCCTCATTTCGGCGCCATATGCGATCATTTGAAACAGTTTTCCTAGATCCACCTCGCGAGAAATGAATATGTTGCATTTTAGGCCCGCCTTCGCTGCGTAGGCTGCCAAAGAAGCGCCGAGGTTTCCAGTCGGAGCGCAGCAAACCGATTTGAAACCCAATTCAGTTGCCCTAGTGACCGCAACAGTCGTACCTCGATCGATGAAAGATCCGGTAGGATTCGTAGTCTCATTCTTGATGAATAGTTTGCTGATGCCTATGTCTTCAGCCAGTCTATCGCATCTATGCAGATAGGTTCCTCCTTCGCCGAGAGAGATTGTATGTGCTCCTTTTGAGATTGGTAGAAGCTCGAAGTACCTCCAGACTCCAGCTTGGCGATTATCCAGCGTCTCGATATCAATTGTCCGCTTGACAGCTTCATAGTCGTAGGATACTGTCAGTGTCCCACCGCATCTCGAACATGCTGTGTCCAAGCGCTGTATTTCATACTTGTTTCCACAATTTGAGCAGAAGAGGTACGAGTGAGTCACGTAGGATCGGCCTATATATAGGCGCTAGCTTATATATGACTTTCCAATCCTAAGGTACCAATCAAGTGCTTTAAGAATGGCTAAAAGAACCAGCTTGTTGGTTCTTAGAGTGACTATCACCGCTGTATTCACAGCTCTAGTCACAACAGCAACTGTAGCCTTCTCCATCTATGTACCCGCGACGAGAGGATACTTCAACATCGGCGAAACCGCGGTATACGTAACCGCACTGCTTTTCGGACCACTTGTCGGAGCTTTCGCTGGGGGAGTGGGATCGATGTTTGCAGATCTCTTGCTGGGATTTCCGCATTATGCGCCTGGAACGCTTCTGATCAAATCTTGCGAAGGAGCTATTGTAGGGTTTCTGAGTAGACAAACCCTAAGATCGATCTCGCATACACAATGGAAGATTTTGATCCTGCTCGCTGCTCTCTTGGTTAGTTTCCTAGTAGGGTACGTAGGCATTAGCTATTACGCTGGATCCGTGGAAGCATCTATCGGATCGCCAGCAACCGGGTATATGACCGCCAACTTCGTCATTCCCTACGCATTTTGGATAACGCTTGGAATAGTCGCACTTGGTTCCATAATTTACGTCGGGTTCCGATATGACCCTCGATTGGGCATTCTAGTGTTCTCAGTTCTTGCCGGAGGTCTAGAGATGGTGGCTGGATATTTCCTCTATGAACAACTGTTACTTGGGGTAGCGGCCATTGCAGAGGTTCCTGTTAACATCGGCCAAATGACAGTAGGTCTGATCGTCTCTATACCTGTCGTTCGAGCTGTCTGGGCGAGAATGCCAAGTATCAAGAAGGAATTCAATCGAAGAAGAACAGAATAATAATAAATCTCTGTAAAGTGTCCTATAGCTCAGGAGGAGGCTCTGCATTTGATCTTTCTTTCATTGCTTAAAGCGCTTCCGGGAAAGGCAGGCGAACAACCGTCATTCATGAGAAGGCTGAAGATGATTCAACCCCCTCCCGGAGTAGCACTTAAGGAGGCATACCTACTTTTCGGGAGGTTCGACGGCGCATTGGTCTTCGAGGCCCCCGATGCAAAGACTGCTATGAACTTTGTGCTCAAAGTGGCGACGCCTGGGATCTACAAGACTGAGACTCTGGTTGCCCTACGCGCTGAAGAATTCTGAAACCCATTTTCCTGCTCTAAAATTCAGGCGGGGGCTTTCCCATTTTTCCATCTAGAGAGGATTTCACAAAACCGTAGTATGGAGGCGACGGTCTTCCTGGCCGAGATTTGAACTCCCCGTGGAATTGAGTTGCGAAATGGAAGAACCGGTTCGGGATCTCCATTATCTCCATTCTCCTCCCATCTGGGCTCTTGCCTGAGAATACAACGCCTTTCTTCTCAAAGTCATTGGCGTATTTGTGAACGAATTCATATCTGTGCCTATGCCTTTCAAAGACCCTCTCGGAGCGATACAATCGCTTTGCGATTGTCCCAGGGCTTAACAAGATTTCATGCGCGCCAAGTCTCATCGTTGCGCCTTTGTAGCCGAGACCTTCCTGTTCCGGCATCAAATCGATAACTGGATGAGGCGTATCCGGATCGATTTCTGTGCTATTCGCATCTTCTAGGCCTATATGCCTTGCGAACTCCACTATAGCCAATTGGAAGCCATAGCATATCCCGAGGAACGGTATCTCGTTCGTTCGGGCGTAACGAATCGCCGTTATCTTGCCCTCAGTTCCCCGTGCTCCGAAACCTCCAGGAACAAGTATTCCATCGAAGTCTGAGAGTTTTTCAACCTTGGCTGGGTCGTCTTCGAATGTTTCTGTTTCTATCCAGCTTAGATTGACTCTCGCCTCACATGCAGCACCTGCATGCTTCAATGCTTCATTAACGCTCACGTAGGAGTCTGCGAGTTCAGCGTACTTCCCACAGATAGCGATATGAACATCATACTTGGGCTCAATGAAGCCTTCCACTATTCTCTTCCATTCAGTCCATTCTGGGGCGCTCTGCGTTAGCCCAAGTCTTTGGCAGACGAAGTCACCCATCCCTTGTTCATCCATGATCAAAGGCGACTCGTATGTGGTTCTAATATCAGGAGATGTGAAGACAGCTCTCTCCTCAACATTACAGAAGAGCGCTATCTTGGCTTTCGGACCCGCTAGTAAAGGTTTCTTGCTTCGCGCAACCACGATGTCAGGTTGAATACCGATCCTTCTCAGCTCCTGCACACTGTGTTGAGTTGGCTTGGTCTTCTGCTCACCGACGACATCCAAGACTGGTACGAGTGTGACATGTACGTAGAGCACATTCTGAAATCCTTCTTCTAGCCGCATCTGTCTAGCTGCTTCAAGGTAGGGAAGGCTCTCGATATCCCCGACGGTCCCTCCGATCTCAACCAAAACTATCTCTGACCTGCTCTTGGCAGCTACAGAACGCAACCTTTGCTTGATCTCGTCGGTGATGTGAGGGATTATTTGGACGCACTTGCCCAGATAGTCGCCTCGCCTTTCCTTATCGATAACTGAGAGATACACTTGGCCTGTTGTCAAGTTGTGTTCTTTAAGGAGATTAAGATCGAGAAAACGCTCGTAAGTGCCCAAGTCCATGTCGGTTTCTCCCCCGTCCTCTGTGACGAATACCTCACCATGTATGTACGGGTTCATTGTACCAGCGTCAACATTCAAATAGGGATCTATCTTAATCGCGGTTACGCTTGATCCTCTAACCTGAAGACTCTTGCCGATCGACGCGGCAGTTATGCCTTTACCGATTCCAGACATGACACCGCCTGTGATGAAGATATATTTTGCCACATCCGCGCCCTCCAAACATGGAGACGCTTAACCGATATAGCTTAAAACTTTATGCCTCCGAATGTTGCTTCACGAGTTCTTGGAGGAAATAAAGAATGTTCCCTAAGGAACATGAAGGAAAAAGAGGTCTCTATCCTACTTTCCTGTTTTCGCTTTAATCTTTCTTATGTCCTCGCTGATCATGCCCAAAGCAACCTTGATTGAGGACAAAGTTTGGTCGATGGTTTCTTTCTCTTTAAGCTTCCAGATCTGCGTAGCGCCTCTTGCGGTTACATTGCCTAAGGCTGTCAAGTAATATCTTTCGTCTTTCTTGTCCAAGAGTCCAGCTTGGAGCAGGCTACCAATTGAATCCTTCTCTTTGTCAAAAAGCTTCAATTCTCCTAAGCCGACGCTGTTGTCTTCGGCTACAGCTCCTGCTTCATACAATTTCACGAGGACACTCGGTCCTGTAGGCATCTCTTTTCCAAACCTTTCTCTAGCAAGCTTTTCCAGTTCCTTGATCTCCTCGATCTTCCTAACTGCTGAAGCAACTGATTCCAAACGCTCCTTTATGCCAATTACCGATTGAACTATCGGGCTCTCTTGGTTCAGTTTGTATAGTGTAACAGCCCCTACCTGCTTCGCCGGTGAGAGGACTTTCATCTTCTGAAGATCATCCCATACCCTGTAGAGTGTTGTTCTGCCTATTCCCGCCATCTGCGCGATCTGCGTCTTTGTAAGTTCTTCCTCCGGCTTTTCAGCCATAATGCTTACTACGCGTAGTTGAGGAGTCTTTGTTAAAGCTTCGAGGAATGTGGATGTTTCTTGTTCTGTGGTCATTTCAAGACGCCCAGCAAGAATATACGAGCGCGATCGGTATATTAATGTTCCTCTATTAAAACACACAAGTTTCGCCATGTGGTGGATAACGAACCCATGGACACGTACACTGAACCTCCATGGAACAACAGGCCTATCCCTGTCGAAGATATGGAGTTAGATGAGATCAATAGGATAAGCCAGCGTAACCAGCTCCTAATAGCCTTTAAATTTTACATCAATCTATTTGGAAGTTGATGATGTGGAAAAGAAGGCAGAGCGCTATCAGCCGGCGCTGTGAAGATATACGATGGGCGAACTGATCACGTTCGCCTCTCCACCTTGGAAAGTTTTATAGAGCATCTCCTTCACCAGATGTTGGGAATAGCTATGCCTTGTACAGTAGTCGTAGGGGGATTCTTTGGTGATGAAGGCAAAGGCAAGCTTTTGGCGTATCTAGCCCTCAAAGATAAACCCGCTATAACTGCGCGCGGAGGGGTTGGACCGAATGCTGGGCATACTGTACAATACATGAACAAGACCTACTTTCTAAGAATGGTGCCGAGCGGATTCATTTACAAAGATTGCAGACTTCTCGTAGGTCCGGGAGTCCTTGTAAACCCGAAAGTATTCTTACAAGAGGTAGAGTCGACAGGAACTAGGGGAAGGGTGGCTCTTGACAATCAGTGCGCCATAATCGAAGAGAAGCATATTGAACAAGAGATGGAATCGAGCCATTTGACGCAGAAGATAGGCTCAACGAAGAGCGGAATAGGGACATGCAGTTCTGAGAGAGCTTTAAGAATCGCAAAGGTTGCAAGAGACTTTCCTGAGCTGTTCGAGTTCCTAACAGACGTGCCAGCCGAGATAAATGCAGCGCTGAAGGAAGGGAAAGGGGTGCTAGTCGAGGGAACGCAAGGGACGTTTCTCTCACTTTACCATGGGACCTACCCATTCTGTACTGCCAAAGACGTTTGTGCTTCGGCAATATGCTCAGATGTCGGCATAGGACCTACAGCTGTTGACGATGTCGTCATCGTATTCAAAGCGTATGTCACTCGGATAGGCGAAGGGCCACTTGAAGGGCAACTTCCAAGAGAGGAGGTTCTTAAACGTGGTTGGATGGAATACGGCACTGTCACGAGAAGAGAGAGAAGAGCTGCACCATTCGATTTTAGGCTGGCCAAAAGAGCGGTGGTACTCAATGGTGCAACGCAGATCGCAATTACCAAGTTGGATGTAGCTTTCCCAGAATGTAAAGAAGCCAAGAGCTTCGATGAGCTGCCCAACAATGTAAGAGATTTCGTAAACAAGGTTGAGATCGAAACTAAAGTGCCTGTCACCTTGCTGGGCACCGGCGCCTCGGCTGAAGATATCATAGATAGACGAGGAGAGCTGCTGGCCGGGGAGTATTGTGGTGAGTCGCGATGAGATGGTGAAGAGGCTTGATCAGGTATCCACTGGCCTTCGTTAGACGTAATGACGAATTCGCAAGGAGGCCTGAGTAGAGAGTGAGTGTAAGAAGACGAAGACTATTTCCACAGAGAGGATACATTCTCCTCATGGTTGGCATTCTCATAGGCTTTCTAATCTTTTCATCAATATCGTTAGCTTTTTTTCAATTCAATCGACCCGCCATCGTTGGAGAGATGCCGGAGAGGATAGAGTTCGAGTTCTTGTACACGAGTGAAAAACAAGGATGGATAGAGGAAGTTACGCCAAAATTTGAGAGATGGTTTCTTGAGCGATTCGGGATTGAAGTTTCAGTTAGACTGACCGTCACAGGCACCCATAAATCCGTTAATCTGATTCTTCTGGGCAGCGAAAAGCCAGCTGTATGGAGCCCGGCTTCAAGTATCTGGATTCCGTACCTTAACTCGATGTGGCGTGATCAAGGGCATGTGGAAGATATCGCACAAGATTGGACTCCGCTTGTCCTTTCTCCTATAGTAATCGCGGGTTGGAGATCCTTTATCGACAAGTACAAGGTAACGGGATTCGCTGATCTATACCGCCACGCAATAACAGGAGTAGATTTCAAGTACGGGCACCCTGACCCGCAGCTGTCAAATGGAGGGATCATGGTCGCGATCCTAGAGTTCGCTGAGGCAGCTGAAAAGAAGCCTGAAGAGTTGTCTGTCGACGACCTGAAGCAAGAGGGTGTTCTCAATTTTGTTAGAACGATTGAGTCGAAGGCTGTGACCTATGGTGAAAGCACGGGCTTCTTCGGCGCATGGGCCGCGGAGAACGGTCCCACAGCTATAAGTCTCTTCGGAGTATACGAAAATGTAGTGATTGAAAACTCTCTGAAGGCGAAGAGGAAATGGGGTGATCCGATAGTAGCTGTTTATCCGAAAGAAGGCACCCTTCTCAGCGATCATCCCTTCGTGATCTTGAATGCAGAGTGGGTTGGGAAATGGGAACGCTTTGCTGCCGGTCAATATCTCTTATACTTGCTCAAAGATGATGTCCAAGGGCTTGCGCAGAAACACGGTTTCAGACCAGCAAACCCTAGTGTCCCTCTAGATCCAAACCTATTCAGCGTTGAAAACGGGGTTCAGTATGAACTAGCCGTTCCTGTCTTGAAGCCTTTACGGGGGGAGGTTATGAAAGCGCTTCTCACAGCGTGGGTTGCCGTTAGGAATCCTGGCGTCTAACCTTTGCAGGAAAAGTTGAACAACATGCCCCCAGGTGGTTTCGAGAAAAGAAAGATAATAGCGAGTGCAGCTCTTATCGCGGTACTGGTCTCATTTCTCGTCTTCGTACTAATGCCAACCATCTACATCGTTTCCTTTACCTTCACAAGGTGGGATGAGATCTACTCAGAAGTTTTCGCCAACCCAATTATTGCTTCTGAAAACTGGTTTCAGGTACAATCCGTCCTATTTTTCTCTTTTAGAATAGCCTTATTCACAATCGCCTTCGACTTCATCTTCGGGATTCCCCTTGCCTATCTTCTGGCTCGCAAAAAGTTTCTAGGCAAGAGTATCCTCGAAGACATCGTGACTTTGCCACTTGTCATTCCAACTTCTGGCTTCGGTTTCGCCACTCTAATTACCTGGACGACCGTCTCAGGCTTAGGAGGCCTCTTCGGATTCAAATCTGGTTTGTTGAACCTCGCCGACAGAATCCCCCTATTAAATATCCCATTCCTGATATTCGTAGTCCATGTTGGATTGACGCTTCCCTACGTTGTTCTCACTATCAGGGCGAAGCTACAAGAACTCGACCCTGTATTCGAAACAGCTTCCAGAACTCTGGGCGCGGTCTCATCGACAACATTCAGGCGGATAGTGTTCCCTCTCGCGCTGCCGGGAGTATTTTCGGGGCTGGTTCTCGCCTTCGCGAGGTCTCTCGGAGAGACTGGGGCAACAATGGTAGTTGCCGGGGTCAGCACCACAGGGTCCATCGCCATAGTACGATGGGTTTTCGAATTCAAATTTGGTACAGCCTCATTTCTTGGATGTCTGCTTGTAGTCATTGCGTGGGCATTAATACTACCTGTAGAGGTTCTCCTACACCGGAAACATCGATTCTCGATTTCTAGAAGCCCGCTCAAAACAATTGGGATGGAAGGGCGATTCTTAAGCTTTGAGAAGTTCATTTCGAGAAGACTATATTATGTCAAGGATGTTGTAAGCATCACTGTTATATTTGCTATAGTGGTCGTACCCGTAGTTGTTGTGCTTAACTCTATCTTCCCGTATTGGTTTCATGATCCGTATACAGGGAGATTTGAGGGCGGTGTAATCTACCAGCTGTTCGGTCCATCAAACTATTTCGGTGCCTTATCTAGAGCTACATTGACATCTTTTACCGTGGCAGCAATCTCAACCTACATTGCTGCATGCATCGCGATACCGTTGGTCTATGTAATTAAGCGATACAGATTCGGTACCTTAATTCGCTCTATTCTGAAGATCCCGCTAATCGTTCCAACATCAGCGTTAGGCTTGTCTGTCCTTCTCCTATGGGGGCCACAGGGACTTGGAATGGTCAATCCAGGAATATGGCTGATCATTTTAACGCACATAGTATTCTCAGTACCAGTTATAACGGAGCCGACAATCGCCGCGTATGAAGGACCCGAGATTCTCTCATATGAAGAAAGTGCAAGAACTTTGGGGGCGACATCGTATGATGTTGCGGAAACTATTTCGCTACCTCTATTGAAGAGAGGTATTCTGGCGGGAGTGATTCTTTCCTTCACGCATTCTCTCGGAGAAACCGGAGCGACCTTCATAGTGATGGGATCTGATTTGACCGTTCCAACTCTTGTAGTCAACATGGTGGAAGCTCTGGCCATTCCAGCGGCGCTTTTCTCGTCAGCCTATTTGATCGCCATCGCACTAGTCTTACTCGCAGTTTTCAGGTTTCTGACGAGGAGATAAATGGCAGTATCGGTCGGGAGGATCATGAGATGACGTTGAATATAGAAGGTTGATGGAAGATGCCTGATGTACGACTGATCAATGTGACAAAGAGATTTGGAAAAATCATCGCGGTGGATCATGTGAGTTTGGGTGTGAGCGATCGCGAGTATGTTACCCTTTTGGGACCTAGCGGCTGCGGAAAGACGACGACGCTTAGGTTGATAGCAGGTTTGGCTCAGCCGGATGAAGGGGAGATATACATCGGAGATAAGCTAGTGACTTGGTTTCCTCCGGAAGATAGGGAAGTGGGCTTCGTCTTTCAGAACTACGCTCTCTTCCCTCACATGAATCTGTGGGAGAACACAACGTACGGCCCTAGTGTTAAGGCGTGGGAAGAAGAGAGGATCAAGCGAATTGCAAACGAAATGCTAGGGTTAGTTCGATTGGCAGAACGAAAAGATGCCTTTCCTCATGAGCTTAGCGGTGGAATGCAGCAAAGAGCCGGTCTTGCAAGAGCTCTTTCTGCTGGGACAAACCTACTCCTACTTGATGAGCCGTTAGGCGCTCTCGATGCGAAGATAAGGACGGAGCTCAGATACGAACTGAGGCGACTGGTGAAAGACTTGGGCTTGACCGCTATACACGTCACCCACGATCAGGAAGAGGCTATGACGATCTCAGACAGGATCGTCGTTATGAGGCGAGGTGCTATCGAACAGATTGGAACTCCGGAACAGTTGTATTTAGCTCCAAAGACTCCTTTCATTGCCAACTTCATTGGTGAGTCGAATTTTTTCGAAGGCTCTATGATGAAGGTCGGTCGTGAAACTTCGATCGTTGAGCTTCGCGGGGGACTACTGATGGAAGTGAATTGGACAGGGCTGAAGGAGGGAGATAGAGTCCTGATTGCAGTTAGACCTGAGAACATCAAGTTGGAATCGTATGCACCAGCCGATTTGAATTTCTTCCCAGGCACGGTTGAAAGGATACGTTTTATTGGCGGAATCTTAAGACACGAGATCAGGCTAGTCAATGACGATATAGTAACTTCAAGAGTGCCGATAGAAGCGGAGAAGAAGTTTGAGGTTGGAGGAAAGATAGCCATTACGCTTGACCGCGCTAAGGTCCACGTTTATTCATATCCCAAAGAAGGACTGAGGGAAGCCATAAGAGTCGAGTGACCTTTTTTCCTCGCGAGACGTTATTCCGCTTGCAAAGCAATGCGTTGTTTACTAAGGCGGTTTTCGATTCCTAGCATTTCTTGCTTCAGAGCTTAAAGGGCGTAGTTTCCTCTCTAAATTTGACAATGTATTTGGGACATGATCTAAAATCTTCTTCCGTCGCGCAAAGTTGTTCTGCCTCGCCCTTGTTCAGGCGCTTCTGAGGAGTCGTTGCTATACAAGATCGGCCTAGAAACGTCTTTCGGAGATATGGGCATACCATAGGAAAGACACGGTATCGTGCATATGTTATTTGGCCACTTTAAATTTGTCTATTTTCAGCGTCGCTATATGCTCCTGTCTACTTATCGTAAGAGACTCTTCTTACCGCGGTTCCATTAGAATTCCGACGTTTAGAAGGAACTTTTATAGCGCTGCGCTTAACGATAGGATAGTGGTCTCGATGAAGAAGTGCGACACCTGCGGTAAGGAGCATCCTACTGTCCGCGAGTGCCAATTCTGCTATAAGGTATTCTGCCCTGACGACTATGCGAGGCACATGGCTTGGGAAAGAAGGCATGAGGGACTTTCTGAAGAAAGTTCGAAACTTTGGCGCAGGAAGAAGCAGTAGTCTCCTCCTGTTCGCCCAGCAGCGTTTCTGAATCTTTCTACAGCGTTTTTGAGTGGGTCCATGTGAAATGTGAAAAGTGTGGGATCGATGTCGATCTTCCTTTCAAATGTTCATACTGCGGAGGAGTCTTTTGCGTTGAGCATAGACTTCCTGAGGGGCATCAATGCTCAGAGTACTGGAGGGTGAAGATTCCACATCAACCCGTGGTTACTGAGCCCACGCCTCCGCGAAGCTACAGCGTCGAGTACAGGTACCCCTCAGTTTTCCAGCCCGTGGCCAAGCCGAAGGTCTTCTGGTTTAGCCCTATGGAGGTTAAACATCTCCTCGTCGGCATCGTCTTGGTCTCTCTTGTAGGAATCTCATTCACTACTCGAAGCATTCTCTTCTCGCACCCGATCATGCTTCTTCTCGAGAGCGTAATCTTCATTCTGAGTTTCATAGCTCACGAGTTGTCTCACAAGTTTGTAGCGCAGAGGTTTGGGCTTTGGGCGGAGTTCCGTTTGAGTATCTCAGGAGCATTGATTACATTAATCTCAGTTCTACTGCCTTTGAAGGTGATAGCGCCTGGGAGCGTCGTCATCGGAGGTATAGCGGGTAGGGAGACGGTGGGTAGAACTGCTGTCTCCGGACCCCTCGTCAACGTCATCTTATCCGTCGCGTTCTTAGTTGGCGCCATAGTCTCGCCTATTGGGCTTCTATACGAAGCTCTTATGTTCGGAGCTTGGTTCAATTCTTACTTGGCGATATTCAATCTTCTACCGTTCGGCGCACTGGATGGTTGGAAGGTCTTCTGGTGGAGCAGAAGGAATTGGGCTCTAATCTTCTCAGCTTCGATTCTAATTGGAGTCTATAGTTTCATCAGGTTCGGCTGAGGTTGTTCAGGGAACGACAATAAACTTCGAAACGTTTTCAGTTGAGATCTTCCGCTCAATGGCCTTTAAGCAGAGCATTATGTTCGCAACTTCAATAAGCCTTAAGTTCAATGCAGCCATTATTGTGGCTGCTTGAAAAGGATAACCAGCTAGGGCAAGTCTGCTCCTGTCTCGAAGGGCGTCTAGCTTAAACTTCTCCAAGAATTCATCATTCAGACCGTTACCAGGTATATCGCTCAAGTATCTTCCAAACTCTGTACTTTCAAGGAGATGTGTTAACTGTGTAATGTCGCAGCAAAGGATCAATCGATCAATAACGTCTTTCGCTAAAGCATGTGTCTTCTTCAACAGCCAACTCGAAATATCTTTGGGATCGACCTTTCTTCTCACGCAGTCGTGGAGTATGAAGAGATTTCCCAGATCTCCGTGTAGATATAAGAGCTTTCGGCTAGCTTCTCTCTCATTAGACGGCAAGAGGAGTATTGCTTTCGAGCATTTGTTTAACGGATGCCTCAACATCCCGAATAGTGGACCTAAGCGATTTGTTTCAATTGCAGACTTGACTAGCATCGTAGCTTCTCCGAAAGCTTCCCTCTGTGAGATTAGGCTAAGAGTTCTCATGAGATCGTCAGAAAGTAATCCGTAGAGATATCTCTCGACGAGTCCGCAGGGTATGATCTGCGATTCCGTTACCAAGTTTCCTTGAAAGAGGGAGGTTCGAAACGCGTTGACAAGGCTCCAAGTTTCAAGCAACTCTCTGTAGGCTAAGATCAAAGGCGCCGCCGATTTTGGGGTGGACGAGACCGCCTGCTCCAAACTTCTTGCGAATGAATCTAGAATGATCTCGCGAAGAGATGAAAATCCCACGCGAGGCGGTCTTGCTTTGAAATCCTGTCTGTATCCGGTTTGAGTTAGCACGTCGATTACGTGCAGTGGTTTAGAGCATCCTAGGAGAGCATGATAATCCTCGATTTTGAGTAGATTCCCTACGATTGCTCGGAGACGAGCGATCACGTAAGGATAAGCGGGACCTCCTTTTGACCGCATTCGCTAGACCTATTTTCCAGTCTTCTTGAGTATCAGCTTCTCAGCTCTGAGTATGTCGAACCAAACTAGAAATGTTCCAAGGAGCGTTCCGAGTAAAGCGCCGATCATCTCTTTCCCGTACTCTTTCCCCAGAACATAACCCAAGAATGCCATTATCGGCACTGTCGTTGTAATCGCCAAGTACCAGAATGCTCGTCCAAGTTCGCCTCGAGCTGCCAAACGCTCTTCCTCTGGGCAAATTATTTATTCCATGCCCTTATGAGTTTTGATGAACAACCCGAGGCAGAGCGGATGGCGACTGAAAAGAAGAAGGTCGTCGAGATTGCTCGAAAGAAAATCCTTTTCGCCTTAGCGGTTGGATTGATAGTTCCGATCCTTACGGTAATCTCAATGTACTATGGCTATGCCTTTGGAAAGGAATTGGGTAAACCATTTGATGCATTGCTTGCGCTCTTTGGCGCATTTGGGGGGTTCGCGGTGGGAGCAGCGATAGTCTGGAAGATCATAATGAGGATGTAGCGATCTTAGGATGAGTTGAAGTTTGCCAGGTAGAGCGGATTCTTTCGCGTTTGCAGTTTCATTTGTCAGAGCGCTGAAGTCAAAGCTGCTTACCTCAAGCAATCTTGATATGATTCTGAAGTCTAAGGATGAAGTAGACGCTATTAGGGTTCTTTCGGACACTATATATGCGCCGTATGTAGCCAAGTTCATTGGTAAGCCTTTTGATATAAAGCAGTTCGAGGATGCGATTCAGGAGAGTTATCATAACGACTACGCTAGGGTAGTTAGAGCAACTGCGTCAGCAACCGCAAGAGATGCACTGACGTTAATTCATAGAAAGCATGAATTGAACTGCCTCAAGATGATTTTTAGATGCGTAATGGAGGGTGTGCCATCCGAGCAAGCGAAGGATCTCATAACGCCTATGGGAGAATACACGTACGACCATTCTCTAGAACTACTCAAAATTAAAGACCCCGGGATGATCGCGGAAGATATTAAGGATAGAAAAGCGAGACGGTTGGTCCTCGATTCACTTCCAGAATGCAAGAAGCTAGGCTCGACGATCCCGCTTGAGGCTTCGATCGACAAGTATTATTACACGAGCATCTGGAATGTGACGCAACAGCTGCCTCGATCGGATAGAGCGCCAGTCGAGAATATTCTTGGGATAGAGATCGATTCAGCGAATTTGGATATCTTGATCAGAGGGAAAGAAGCAAAGATTCCTGCCTCTCACCTTGAGAGGTTCATGCTGCCCATAAGCTACAGGTTGGCTTCAGAGTTTGAGCAGGCGATGAATGCGCCGACAGCCGGCGACGCGTTGAGGATACTTTCCTCGGGGTTCTATAGTGTGGCATTGCAGAGAGCTGTCGAGACGGTTAAGAGCGTGGGAAGCCTGTTTCCCGTAGAGGTTGCTATGAAGAGGTATCTAGCTTCGGAGAACCTCTCAGTCTTCACTGGCTATCCGTTTCATGCAGGGACACTCTTAGCATATTTGAATTTGAAGCTGTACCAAACGCAGGACGTTAGAGGAGTAGTGCTAGGTAAAAGAGATGGAATGACCGCAGACAAGATAAGAGCTTTCTTGATAACATACGGTCTAATTTGATCGAAGACGCTTTGAACAACATGTGTTTCTCATCACGTTTCACGTTGGCCAAAGAAGCGCTGTCGAATCGCACGGAACACTGATCGAGACGGGGACCAACCCCGGATGGCTATAATGCTCCTCGTGTCGGTGGAAAGTTTTCCAATTTGTTTCTACGATTCGGTTTTGGTCTCCAAGAGGAGAATTAACCCGAGTAGAATCCCAAGCATGAACGCTGTGAAGCCCAGAGCCATAGAAAAATGAGGTCCAATACTAGTCCTTCTCAATAGTATGAAGACAAGGTACGCCGGGCTCGCGAGGAGAACGGCAGCCATAAATATGACAGCAAACCGAAGGTTGACCATTTTCGCTCACAGCGCTACGCTCAGTATTGAGACCTAAACAAACGTATCTTGTTTCTCTTTAAGAATTCATTGGTGAAACTATGCAGCAGCCTTACAGTCTGAAAGGCTGACTGGTTCTTGTATGAAATTCAATCCGAGTTCTTATATGGGTGTACTGATTCTCAACCGTACCCAACCTTCGGCGCTTTCGGACTAAGAGTAGTATACGTTCTGAAAGAATATTCGCTGTCATAAACTACTTTGGAAACAAGCTCAGTGTCACTGTATCTGTGGCTCTATGCCTTCGATAGACGTATAGACGAGTCATCAGCGGAGGATCTTCCTTGCGAAAGTCACGTATCCAGTGTGGGCGATCATAGTTGTTGCAGGTCGAGTCTTGCCTTCCTCAACTCGCATGGCCCTAACTAGGCATTCAATGGTCTCCACATCGACAAACCCGATCTGTTTCAAAGCTGTGACGGTTCTCTCAACTTGGTTGACTGTTGGGCTGAAGGAGGCTAGTGGGCAGCCGCCATTCAAGCAGTCGTAGGCTTGGCTGAGGACTTTCCAAGGTTCTCCTATATCGATCGTGATAGCGTCAACATTCTTTTCTTGAAAGCCTGCTGAAGCATCGAGGTTCCTAATTGTCACATAATCGAGGACACCAGCTCGTCTCAGGTTTCTCTCAGCTGTCTCCGCGAACTCAGGTCTAACCTCATATGTGTACAAATGTCCTTCAGGTTTGACAGCTGTCGCGATCGCGATTGTCAAGGCTGCACTTCCAGTTCCGACCTCTACTACAGTCTTTCCGGAGTGGATTCCAAGTTTCAGGAGAATTATACCAATGTCTTTGGGGTACATTATTTGTGTAGGTCTCTCGACCCGCATGATATAGTCGTTGGTGGTCGGCTTCAAGATCCAGAAGTCGAAGTTTAGGCTACTAACAACCTTCTCTCCGTACCGTTTACCTACGAGGGCATCGAGTTTCACGATTCCTTTATGGGTATGAAACTCTCTTCCTTGAAGAACTTTAGTGAGCCACTTCCTCCTCTCATCGAAATAGAGGAGAACATAATCGTTCTCTTTCACAACCTCCATGTCTGATCCTGCCATTCAAGTAGCCTCTTGGTCTTTTCGAATATTAGACGAAGTATCTCGCTAAGGCTTCGGCCTTCTTCTTCCAAACAAAGTTCACCTTTATCTCCTTCTCTTCGGTGATCAGACCTATTTTCATTGTAGCGAACAGGGCTCTCCAAATCATCACAGTGGCACATAACCCTGCTAAGGCGAGAGTCGTTTCTGCGATAGCCGAGTAAGGATAAGGAATGTTTGGGGGGAGCGACCAGAAACCTATCATCCCCCAGACCCCGACGGTAGCTGCTGTAGAGACGACCAGAATAAATAGCGGCGGCATAATACTGCCACTGGAGACCTCCAGTAATCGAATATTCTCACTAGAGATCTCAATCATCTGCTTTCCAAGCGGCCATCGTCTAACCAGGATTAGGCCAGTGTCCGTTGCGAGGACAATATAGTTCAATCCCGTGAGCCTAGCTCTAAATCCGCGTCCAATACTCTCGAATGATACTTGAGTATTCAAGACCGCTCACTCGTCCATCTGGCACTAATTGAATCGACGGCAGTGAGATATTTGTCTTATATCGCCATACTTAAAGCGAGACGAGAGGAATACTCTTTAGACTCGCGGTTGGGTATGGAAGATCTCCTCAGGTACTCGACGGTTCGAGAAGCGCTACTATATGAGAAAGAGGCCGACTTAAGGGTTAGGTGCAAACTTTGCGAGCGGAGATGTTCCATAGCTCCTGGTCAGAAAGGATTCTGCCGGACTAGGACTAACATTCAAGGCAAATTGTACACGACCGTCTTCGGAGACGTAAGCTCACTTCAAAGTAGGCCGATAGAGATTAAACCGTTCTTTCATTACTGGCCTGGATCGACGGCATTAACTTACTCAACTTGGTCTTGCAATTTCAGATGCCCTTGGTGCCAGAACCACAATCTTTCTAGAGTTGAACCAAACCCTGCTAAAGCGAAATACCTATCGCCGGAGGAACTAGCCGCAATCGCGTTTCGAGAGGGAGATGAGGGCCTTTGCGTAAGCTTTCAAGAGCCGACTCTATTCTTCGAGAGCTCCTTATCATCCTTCAGGGAGGGAAGACGCAGAGGATTGTATTGCTGCTATGTGTCGAACGGGTATATGACGACTGAGGCTCTAGAGATGCTTGAGGAATCGGGAATGACTGGGTTGAAGATAGATGTTAAAGGTGACTCGGAGACGTACGAGAAGTACTGTGGAGGGGTTGATATAGATTTCGTGTGGAGAAATGCTAGAGACGCCAAGAGGATGGGCATTCACGTCGAAATAGTCAATCTAGTAGTTACTGGGGTTAATGATAACGATTCATGTCTGGAATCAGTCATAAGTAGACATCTTGAGGAGGTCGGTGCTGAAACGCCTCTGCACTTCACCAGATACTACCCGGCCTACCAGTTTCGCAACCCTCCGACAAAGGTTGAGACGTTGGAGAGAGCCTATACGATGGCGAAGCGGGCAGGCGTTGCTTACCCTTACATTGGAAATGTTCGCGGCCATAGATACGAAAACACTTACTGCCCGAACTGTGCTGAGCCGCTGGTTAGAAGGCTCGGCTACGCCGTAGTTCGTTACAATCTTACAGACATGAACGAATGTCCGAAGTGTCGAGCGAGCATTCCCATGACCGGCAGATATGTTAGGAAGTTGCCTCCTCTATTCTAGAGCGAGAGGCCTTCCAAGAGTCACTTCGTAGGCCCAACGGAGAGAATCTTCTCTATTCTATCCAATCTCTTCTGGGTATCCTCGAGCCTAAGAGTTATCTCTCTAAGACTCCTAAGAATCTCATTCCTCTCAGCCATGGGGAAAGGTGTTGGTAGGGGCCATTCTCCAGGATAAGGCCTCAAGGGCTTTGGAGTAAAGGATGAATCCTCTTCTCTCATCTCTACTCACATGCAGAGATAAATGTGAAAATTGTCTAAATAAGGTAGTCGAGTACATCTCTCAAGTCGCCGCTCTCGACAGTTATATCAGCGATCTCCCTGACGTCGGCGCTTCTTGGATTGAAAGCGATCTTCAATCCGACAGCGCCGGGCAAGTCGAATACATTGTCTCCAATGACTGCACAGCTCTCTAAGTCAACTCCGAGCATCCACGCCATCTCTTTGATCGACTCATCCTTATTTCTCAATGATACCTTCACCCTAATCTTCCCAGTGAGTCTACCCCCCTCAATCAAGAGTTTGTTCGCGACAGCGAAATCCGCGCCGAGTTCCTTCTTCGCCCTATCTGCAAGAAGTGAAATCCCGGCGCTCACTATTCCAGTCCAGATTCCACGCCTCTTCAATTCATCGAATGTCTCGAAAGCGCCTTCAACGTAAGGGATCTCGCGAAGTATTGAGATAACTTTCTCAACAGGCACGCCTTTCCATAGCATAGCATCTCTATCGGCCCATTTTTCGTAGGTTATCTCGCCTCTCCAGTATTTCTCAGCAAAAATCCTACCTATCTCCCAAGTTCCAAGCTTGATGTGTAGATACTGCCATGTGCTTTCGATGTTCGTCAGAGTTCCATCCAGATCGAAGACCGCGAGTCGGATTCGCTCTCGGCGCATAGAGAAATGTTTTCCATCCGAATATTTAGTCTTGTGCAAGTACTGCTTCCGCTTTGAGCTTGTTTCATCGATGTTCTTATGTCAGGGCGTCTAGGCTCTGCTTAGAGTCTGGGAGATCTCTCTAATGATCGGCGGCGCTGTCCAGAAAGAGAAGACTTTCAGATAGTTGAGCCCACTTGCTCTCCTGAGCGAGATGACATTTCCAACGAGGCTGTAACCCTCGATGAAACTTTTTACAAATTCATGCAGCCCCCCTGACGCGCCAACTCCGTAGTGGCCGGAGTAGTACAGGAACTCTGCAATATCCCAAACGGGATCTCCACCCTTCTTCGCTTGCTCAAGATCTAGAGCATAGACTTTCTGATCTGCGCCGAGGATGAAGTTTTCCGGTTTCGTATCTCCAATTCCAACTCCAAGCGAGTGAACCCTTGCCATTGAAGCTCCAACGTCACGTATTACCTTCTCTTCTTGTGAAGACAGCCTACTCGACATGACACTCTCTTTGACCAGCTCAACAATCTGCTTTCCTTCGATGTACCGCTCGAAAAGCATTCTGTCAGGAATGCTAACATGGATTATGTTCGGGACCGGGATCTCCTTCTCCGACAATAAGCGGTTCATTCCGTACTCGTTTGCCAGCCTCGTCTTCCCGGCAAGAGAGAAGATCTTCGTCCCCAATGCGACTAGATTTAACGTGAACCACTTAAACCCATGCCAGTCTGTGAATTTCTTGGCAACGAGCTTCTCTTCACCTGCACTCACAAGATAGACTTCATTCAAAACGCTTGCTAGAGGAGTTACTGCGACTCTTGCATCAGGTCTAAGCCTCCTCGCCACATCGTAGATCGAGGTTCTCTCATTAAGATTTATAGGTCCCGATGATGTCCTGAGAAAGAGATGGTTCTTCGGGTCTTCAAGTTCTTGGCCTGAAGGCGCATACAGTAGCTCTCTTCTAACTTTCGAGGTCAATTCTTTCGCCACGATATCTATGCTCACTACTCCCGCCGTCCCATGGGTCAGATAGGAGTAGAGTGCCCTCCGACTCTGCTCTACCACGTTCACAACTCTTTCTATAGTCTTCCTTGAGAGAATTCTGTCGATATACTCATTTTCAAGAATCACAGCGCCGTTCTTGCGTCTGACTATCTTCGATTTTATCAGTATGTCGATGGCCTTATCGTATCCTTCAAGAATCTTTCGCATATTTCTTTCTTTGAGGTCGCTGCGAAAGAGGTTCACATAGCTATACCTGATCGGGTGATAGACCTTCGCTCTTTTCTTCATTCTGGAAAGGGGAAAGTATTCAGGTCTTATTTCTAGACCTCGAGACAGTTCGCCATATTCCAAGACTAGATCTTCTGCTTCCTCTTCTACGACACGCCTCTTCACTTGAAGTTCAGCTGCTTCAAGGTATTCAGAATTCTTTATGGGAAGATATGGTGACATCAACCTTCCGACTACGAAGTCTCCTAGACCGCCTTTCTCAACATCAAGTTCGAAGAGCTCTTTGTCAACCGCCAATACCGCAGCGTTAACAGAATCCAATTTTCTATAGTGGTACCGTACCGCATCTCTATAGTTCTTAAGTACTAGGAGGCAATCATAGTCGCTGTCTTCTCTAGCGTATCCGCCAACGCGCGAGCCATACAAGCAAGTGGCAGTGATAGCGCATGACTGAGCTATCTCATTAGCGAAAGATAGCAGTTTGTCATCGATTCCTTCCGCGATCATCAAAGTCAATGCTCCACGAAGTTTGTGGCAGCTTCTCCTAATATCTCTTAAGTCGCAGTTGAAAAGTCCAGCTCACCAGCGATCGTCTTACAGATATCATCTATTCTTGAAGTCTACGTAGGCAAGATGATCTCGTATACGTATATCCGTGGCTGTTCAATTGATGATGTATATCTCAATTCGAATTCTATTCGGTCGATGCTTAAGCTTCTGCCTTGTCGCAGCTCTGGAAAGAGCCACCATGTAGCTGAATATGAAACGTTTTGCCAAACTAGGTACGCTACATGGTGTTCGCTGAGCCATTCACGCAGTTGAACTTTGTTCCATGTTCCGCTGTACCAGAAGAGGTAGTTGCTCGAGTAAAAGCTTCTTGGGTCCAGTTGCGTGTAGTATATGACAGCAGGGCTATCGCAGATCACGTTTCCTCCGTGATAGATTCGCCTCAACTCGAGAGCTGTATTGATCTCAGACTCTATCAAGTACGATGTAGGTTTGAAGAGGTCGACTTGTGCGACGACTGGTATAGCTATAAGTAGTACCATTAAAATTGATAGAGCAATCTTCTTTGGCAAGATGTATGGGATTTTGTTAATATCGATTCTTTCTAGAATTTGGAAGGAAAGGGCGGCAGTGATTGGAAAAACGTATACGAGATGCCTAGGATGAAGTAGAGCAAATCCGAGCGAATACTGAACGCTGATTAAAAGGATGTAGGCTAACTCAACAAGTGCTAAAACTATCGCGTCGCGGCGTGGAGGCTTCTTGAGAATGCACGCTACCAATCCGATTAGGAAGACATAGGATGTCGTATCCAAGATCAATTTCAGATAAAGAGTCAAGTTGTAGAGATCCAATCTCAGTTGTTTTCCTTGGAAAAGTACGTCCCATCTTAGCATCGTGCTTTGCAGCCTGTACCACGCGACGAAGTCTGAAGTGTTCAAGTAGCTCCAAAGAGACCAGCCGAGCACGATGCTCAAGCATGCGACTATGTAGAGCGCGTATTCTTTCTTCCTCCATCTTCTTTCGATCACCGCTGCAAGCAGAAGCATTGAAGCGAATACCCAACCTTCATACCGAGTCAACATCGAAAGAACAATCGAAACTGTTGTGTAAGTAGGATTCCCTTTGAGGTAGAAGTAGATAGCGCAGATGAAGAATAAAGCAGTCGTTGTTTCGGTGACGCCCCAGCTGTTTATCTCTATGAACCATGGCTGAACTGCCAATGATAGGCCAGCCGCCGTTGAGAGAGTTCTGTTGAGACTTAAGCGAGCTGTTTTGTATACTAGGATGCATGTGAGGGAACCAGCGACGATATTGACTGCATGAGGAATTGTCAAATCGTAGATTCCAGAAGAGTTCATCAAGAACGCATTGATGTAGTGGTAGAGGGGAAGCCAGACCAGATTCATCGTCTTCGGCTTGAAGTCAGTGTAAACATAGCTATTGGTAGCAGTAAGATAGCTGATAAGCCAGTGATGGTAACTATCTCCGTAGTAGTCTATCCTCGTGAAGGTGCGCCAGACACGTATTAAGGCGGCTACTGAAGCGATAGCGATGACCAAGAGCTCTTCCGAATTTCTCTTCCGTAGTGCTTCGATGTGCGACAAACTGCTCTCTCCCTTGGTTGGGGCAGATGTCGATGTTTGAGATGGCTCTAATTCTGTTTCTATCAGTTTAGGCGGACGCGTAGTTAACTTCGTATAGGAATATGTCTGGAACTCTGGGTTCTCCGAAGGCAGGGTCGTGCTCCCAGAAGCCTGGTCCTGCTAGGTGTAAGCGTAAGGAATCTTCGTAGACTAGTGTTAGTTTGATATGCCCCAACTCGAATGATTCTGCAGGCTTGAGAATCAAGAATTCCTTGACATATTCCTCCTCAACTAGCTGTGGGAATATCTTCCATCCGATCGAGTACGGAACCTTCTGCCATATTACATACCGTACGTTATGTTCTCTGAGCCAAGATTCGAGTTTCGCGGGGTCGGGGTCTTCCATGTACCAAGCAAGATAGTCATAGCTTAGGAATCTGCTCGGCTCAAGTCTAGAGTGATATGTGATAGATGGAAAATCGCTTAGAATAACTCCTGAGCTGGCGTTTTGGCGAATCCATAGCCCAGTTCTGTATTCAGGTGAGATGACGTACACCTTCTGAGGGAAGATCCAGCTCAAGGAGACATAAGGGATGAGTATGATCAACAAGAGGTATAGGCAGATCAACAAGCGTCTTCTAAGTCTTCCAGAGTACCTAGGAAAGGCTGAGGGAAGGATGAGAGCTAGTATTGGCATAAGCGGGATCAATCTACCTTCATACCCGGGGTCTAGCGACAATAGAGTAGCGAGGCTGTAGAAGGCTATGTACGAGATGATCAAGGCGGCGAGGGCTCGAGTTTCCTTCCCCCGCATCATCCCAAAGAAGAGCCCCATTGCTAGGAGAAAGAAACTCATTTTGAGCGTCTCATTTGTGTAAAATATCAATCGTTCCCAGGGGTCTTTGATTTGCGGGAACCAGCCGATTGACGAGAGGTACGTTTCAAACCAAGCGAAAGGCTTTCCTGTATTCACGAAACTCCAAGAACACCAGAGTAGGAAGACAGCTAACATCATGGCGACAGGTAGCGCCATCTTTGTTCGGGACCACTTCTTGTACGTCCAGATTAACAGTAGTAGTAGAGCAGCTATGAACCATCCTTCATAGCTCGTAAGCATCGTTAGAGCTGAGAATAGGCTGAAGGCCTTCCAGTTATCCGTCAAGAAGAAGTATATGGCGGCTGAAGCCATAAGGCCCAGTAGAGCTTCAGGCGTTGCTAGCGTTGAGTAGTCTATGTGCCATGGTTGAAAAGCAAGTGCCAGTCCTCCTATCAGTCCGAACCATCTGCGACCATAGATTCGAAGGCAGATGAGGAAGGCTATTGCGCAGGTCATCGCTCCGGAAGCCAAGCTTAACAGCCTAGGGACATCTATCAGCGTACTTCTACTCATCAGAATAAGAAAGGCCGTTAGATACTGAAATAACGGCATCCACACGATCGCGAAGTTCGGCATCGGTTTCAAGTCGGTATAGACACCGTTATTCTCTAGGGTTAGAACACTGATGAGCCATCTATGATAGCTTTCGTCAAGACGGTCCAAAGGCATAGTAAAAAAATGGCCCAGCCTCATTACCAGCGCAATTGTTAATACGATTACGCACAGAGCGAGGTCAAGACGCGCTAAGCATGACTTGACACTTCTTGCGGGAGCATCTGTCAATGGAGTCTCCTCTACTCGCTTACCTGTTGCTGGAATGAGCGCGCAGCTTGGCCGACAGTTATCTTCGCTGTGTAAAGGTAAGCGATCGCGTAGAGGATGAGAATCGGCACTATGCCCAAGTTTGGGGGTGTCGTCACGAAGGCTTTGATTATTCCTACGATCCCCAGAATTCCTAAAGAGGTCTCGAGTAGAACCATTCGATTTACGCGAACTTGATACTTCTTGTCTCTCCAAGTGTCAGAGATCTTCTCTATCTTGTACTTCGGGGTTCTTGAGAATACGCCAGGCTCTCTCCCGAACAACCCTCTTAGAACGGCGATTGTGTTGCTGAAGCTTATTCCGAAGCCGATCAAGCCTAGAGCGCCTAAGGACTTAACTTGGCTCTTGACGCTCATTCCTTGCAGTTTAAGCG
>CAYOZM010000012.1:0-23042 GCA_964408475.1 uncultured Candidatus Bathyarchaeia archaeon
TAGTTCAAATAGTCTAGAATAAGCAGATAGACTCGGGCTCGTAGTCTAGTCAGGATGAAGACGCTGGCCTCCGGAGCCGGAGATCGTGGGTTCGAATCCCACCGAGCCCGCCAAGAAAGTGGAGAACTGACACTTGATCGAGAACCCCTTCGGGGAATTCGCTAAGGAATGTGAAGCTCTACTTAGGAAAGCCTTAGTCAGTTTGGATCACAGTTACGCAAGTATTCGACTTGAGTTTGAGATCCCGCCTACGCTTGAGTTCGGCGAGCTCGCATCTTCAATTTGTTTTGAGCTCTCGAAGAAATTGAAGAAGCCTCCGCTAGGATTAGCGAAAGAGCTGGTTCAGAGGATCGATATGCGACAAGCGAAGTTGGTTGAGAGAGTTGAGTTTGCCGGCTCAGGATACTTGAACTTTCGCCTGAACTATTCGGCAGCGACAGGAGAGATTTTGGAATCGGTGAACAGGTTCGGAGATCGATACGGTTTTGTCAAGGCGGAGGAACCGAAGAGGATTATGGTTGAACACACCAGTGTGAACCCCATCCATGCTATACACATCGGGCAGGCTAGAAACCCCGCCCTCGGAGACGCTCTCGCTCGGATGCTGAGAGCTCGGGGACACGACGTAGTCAGGCACTACTATATTGACGATACTGGACGGCAAACAGCGATAATCGCTTACGGGTTCAGTAAGTTAGGAATGCCTGAGATCAAAGGGAAGCCGGATCACTTCATCGGGCAGATCTACAGCGTTACGGCTTGTCTTGTTGAGATTCAAAGTTTGAAGAAGAGAATAAAAGCCTTGGAAGAGGCCGATGCAGGGAATGATGATCTTTCGAAACTGAAAACAGAGCTCAATGAATGGGTCTCAATTGCAGCAGAACTCGAAAGCAAGTATCCTGAAATATTCAGCAAACTGCTGAGAGAGATCTCTAACGACACCGATCCAGATGCGCTAGTGAACGAACTTCTGCAGCAGTATGAGAGAGGGGAAGAGAATGCCAAACGGCTGATAAGAAATGTTAGCCAGCTATGCCTTGGAGGGTTCGAGGCGACACTATCTCGAATAGGTATCGAATTCGACTCTTGGGATTGGGAGAGTGACCTTATTTGGAGCGGAAGAGTTGCCAAAGTTGTCGATAAGCTCTCAAGAACTCCTTACGTCACCAAGATGAACGGGACCCTTGAACTTGATGCCGAGAGAATAGTTGAGGATTTCGATTTGAGGCAGCTGCTCGGGGTGAGTAGTGAATACCATGTCCCATCGTTGACGCTTACACGTTCCGATGGGACAACGCTGTATACAACTCGGGATATTGCGTATAGTCTATGGAAGTTCGAAAGGGTCGACAGAGTTGTGAACGTAATTGGAGTTGAGCAGACGCTTGCGCAACTCCACTTGAAGATGGCTTTATGCGCCCTAGGATACAAGGACCTCGCCCTCAACCAACGGCATTTCGCCTACGGGCTAGTCGAACTCCCAGGATACAAGATGTCAAGTAGACGAGGAAGATTCATCACATTCGATGAAGTGATCGACGAAGCTGTTCGAAGAGCTGAAGCTGAAGTAAGCAAAAGAACACCAGACTTGCCTGAGCATCAAGGAAAGCAGATCGCAAGCACTATCGCCATAAGTGCAGTGAAATATGCGTTACTATCAGTTGAACCAACGAGGAATGTTGTATTCGTTTGGGACAAAGTTCTCAACTTCGAAACAAATAGTGCACCCTTCATAAACTATGCTTATACAAGAGCTGGCGGAATCCTTAGAAAGCTCGGCGAAATGCCAGCGGAAATAGACTATCGAATGATCGATGACGCGTTCGAGAGGAGACTAACCTTCGAAATCTCAAGGTTTCCGCAAATCTTCTGTGAAGCCGCTGATAATCTAAGGCCTGACGACATAGCGAACTACTGCAATATGCTTGCAGAGAAATTTCATGAGTACTATGAGAAGTTCGATGTAATACACGTTAAGGATAAGGCTCTCAGGTATGCAAGAGGAGCGCTCATCAGAGCGATACAGATAGTTCTCAAAAACGGGATGGCTGTACTAGGGATGGACCTCTCAGAGAGAATGTAGAACGCAGGATCACCTTGAGCTAGTTGTTGCTGTATTGTTGCTCTGGCTTTTGATCTTTATCGAATCTGCAACCGTTCGGCTATCGCTTCAACCGACCGGTGCGCAGGAGACGACTCGGGCAGTTCCGCAAGCGGTTTCGCATCTAAGTCAAACTGTTGTATCAAAGGGTCTTCGGGGACCGTTCCTAGACATTCAAGATCCAAAGATGCAATTTGATTCTTAACGTTTTCAGCCACATCGGACGTCACTCTATTCGCCACAACGTATATCCTGCCGAACTTCGTGTTCAAATCTTTCACCAAATCGACTATCCTCTTCGCTGTCATAATTCCTCGCGAACTTGGATCTGTTGTGATCAAAAGTACATCAACGTCTCGAGTTGTCCTTCTACTGAAATGCTCTAATCCAGCTTCAGCATCTATAACACAGTAGGGATAGTTCTTCGAGAGCGAGTCAACGATCTTCCTTAGCAAAGTGTTGAGATAACAGTAGCATCCGGGTCCCTCCGGCCTGCCCATAACGAGGAGGTCGAATCCTTCGCTCTCAACAAGTGAGCTCTGAATCATGTAGTTCAGATAGTCCTCCTTCGTCTGCTCTATAGGCAGCTTGTCCTTCTCCTTCAAGAGTTGTTCTCTAATCTCGCCGACAGTCTTAGTCGTTTCTACTCCAAGCAGTTCGTTTAGATTCGAATTCGGATCGGCGTCTACGGCCAGCACTGGGCCACCCGTCCTCTTCCAGATGGTCTGAATAAGCAAGGCTGCAATCGTTGTCTTACCTGTTCCCCCTTTTCCGGATATGGCTATCGAGAACGTCAATATTATGCCCCATCCTTCGTCAATTTCATTGAATTGATAACCTCGTCTCCTTTGGCTTTGAGTGTTTTCCACGCTGACTCGAGTTGACTGAGCGCGTTCCGACCTCGCCGCTCATATGATACGAACAACTTCAAGAGTTCGAAAATGAGCGGAGCACTGTACACTCGCAATAACTCGTTCTTCACATCAACTTCTGTTATGAGCGCGCCTTCAACACTCGTTGTTCTCCCAAGAATATCGGTTAGAATGAGCGAGTTTTCGTCCAGCTTCGCATTGGTTACGTCTTCTACGATGAGCTTTTGTTTTCCTTCTAGTCCTGAATAGACCTTAAATTCACACAATTTCTTCTACCGGTTGGTTCAGTGATTTTACGCTTCCTAGCAGAAGCGGCTCTAATTAACGTATCTTAAATTCCAGCTGAATCTGAGATATAAGCGGAATGATCTTAGGTGAAATGAGGGAGAATCTGTGCTCCGATCAGGCTGATTGCCTTTCGCATATCCGGTCCAAGTGGTGATCCTGTCACAAATTGAGTCACACCTAGTTTGACGAGTTTGTCTATTTTCTCGACGCAAACCTCAGGGGTTCCGCAGATGGAAAAAGCCTCTATCATCTCAGAGTTCACTTGAGAGAAAGCATCCTTCCACATACCTCGAACTATCGCATCTCTTATCTTTCCAGCTACCTCTGGGGAGATCCCATGCGACTCCAGTACGCTGTCAGGGGATCCTGCAACTATGTAGCCGACAACCGGAACAACTGCTTTCAAGGCTTTCTTCATCTCTTCCGAGACAGAGAAAGAAGTGTAAGCTGCTACTTCCAGCTCCTCGACTTTTCTCCCAGCCTTTGTAGCGCCTTCACGAATAAAGTTCAGCGCATGCTCTATGTCTCTAGGATGAGAGGCGTTTATCAGAACGCCGTCACCTATTTCAGCAGCCAACATCAGCATCTTAGGACCCTGAGCCCCAATGAATATTGGGATTGAGCTTGCCACTCTGAAGTTGAACCTCGCTCCAGACGTGCTGAAAAGCTCCCCTTTCACATTAACGCTTCTGCCTGAGGTAAGGTCACGAATTATCTGGACCGATTCACGAATGGCAGCCAGAGGCTTTAGTTGGGCAACATTGACCATGTTCAAAGTTGTCTTGTCGCCTACGCCTAGTCCACAGACGACACGACCGGGCGCAACTTCATTCAAGGACGCTACCGCTTGTGCAGTCTCGACCGGATGAACGAGGTACGGGTTCGTGACCCCTGGACCGAACTTAATTCTGTCTGTATAGGCGGAGACTATTGCAAGAGAAACATAGACGTTTCTATTATTGAAGTGGTCCGTGATCCAGAGGTAGTCAAATCCCTGTTTCTCAGCTTGAATTGCATAGTACGTGGTCTTCCAGAACAAGTCTCTAGGAACAAATTCTATTCCGAATTTGACCAAACGCATGCCTCCGTACTCAATTGGAGATGCTCCCTTCCCTTTTATGACTTTTCCGAAATCTCTGAGCTCTTCCTTTCCCTCCCAAGCTCTCATCAACCCTGACCAGAACTGACGTCAACTCCTCCGCGGTTCTCGCCAGTTCATCGGTCAGGCCTTCTCCAAACTCCAGATCTTTCGGCTGGATAGCCAGTATCTTGACCTCAGAACCTGTTTCCTTCTTTACGAATTCAGCGAAAATGTTCAAAGGCAGAGTATGAGTTGATATCGACAGGCCTTTCACCTTTCTCGGAGATAGGAGTCTCGAATTGCCAGGATTCGTTCCGATTTGCGCAGCGTCTATGATAAGAACATGTGTCGGTCGGAACTCTCTTACCTTGTCAATGTAGCTCTCAGGGATTGTTCCAGCTTCAATCAATCGAAATTGCCTTGAAAGCTTTCCTCGAAGCTTCTTGGCCACCTGAACTCCGACCGCGTCATCTCTTCTCATCTCGTTTCCGACACCGACCACAGCAACCCTCTTACCACCTGCAATCCAATTGACGAGGCTGCTTTCCAAAGTCTGCATTCTTTGACCTCTGCCAAGAGCCTTCAGGTCACTATTCTTCAAACTGGATACATGAATAGTTTCCGCGCGTCCTGCTCCGGCCGATTTACTCTCTCATTCTTTTCTTTTGGACAATCTTGCGTGAATCATGGTCGTCGTTGTTTCCACGTCAGGAATAGACCGCAGAAAGCCATAAACGAAATCGTCAAGCTGTCTCAAAGATTCAGCTTCAACTGTTGCCCACAGGTCGTACTCTCCGTAGACGGGGAAGGCCTCTTTGACGAGGCTTGCCCGTCTAACCTTGTTAAGTACATGCTCGATTCTGTTTCGTTTAACTCTAACAAGACAGTAGGCAGAGACCATCGTCTATCCCTACATTAGAGGTCTAAACGAGAGGAACACATGGAGAGCTATTGCCTTCAGCAGATCCCTCTCCGTGACTATGCCAATCAGGTGTCCATCATCCAAGATCGGCAGCCTTCGAACTTTCTTCCTTCGCATAAGCATTATCGCCTCGATCAGCGAGAGGTTCCGCCCTGCTGTAATCAACGGCTTGCTCATTATCCGTTTCACAGGGATTCTTGATGCCTCTGCTCCGGTCGCAACAACTTTTTCGAGAATATCTCTTTCAGTCACCATCGCTACGGGCTTACCTTCAATCGTAACCACAAGTCCTCCAATGTGGCTTTTAGCCATGAGCTTAGCGACTTCCGCCACGGAGCTTTCAGAGTCAATGGTAACTACAGGGCTTTTCATTATCCCCTCAACAACGGAAGGAGGCTCCCTTGACGATTTTCGTCTCTTGCTTCCAGCAGTGGACATTGAGAACCAACCTACTACTCAACATCTATTTCTTAACGCCAGTGGCAATCAATGTCATCGTACCCACAACTCCAGAAATCGGTCGTACAACATCAAAAATGAAAGTGTCGAGATCGTCTAGGTTTTCAACGTCAATCTTGGCGACCAAGTCATACTCGCCGTAAACAGTTGTAGCGTCTTTCACCGCTTCAAGCTTCTTAATCCTTTCAAGAACTTCTCGATCGCGATTCGGCTTAACTCTGATCAGCACGAAAGCAACGACCATACAGTTCACCGCCCTACACAACTGCTTCGCTAACAGAATATTTCATGGTCAACAAGAATAAAAAAGGAGGTGGTTTTTCAAACCTTTATGGTCTCTTTCAGCATTATGACAAGCTCCTGTAGGCCGAGCTCGTCAATCACTCCGATAGTCTTTTCAGGCTCCAGAATCATAGCAGCCTCAATAACCCTCTGAAGACCGACTTCGGTCGCTAGTTGATCTCTCTGCCAGTAGAATAGGATGGTTTTCGCAAGGTCGCTCGGCATTCTTTCTCCGTTTGCTGAATTCAGTACGAGGTCTACTAACTTGTCTGACGCTACACTCCATAGGGAAGCTGGAATCTTTCTCACTATTTTCTCCATCGCCAATCCGAAATCCCTCACCGTTTCCCCCGTAATCAATAATTGCGGTTCCGGAAAATAAGCCTTGTCATGCATGAAAACGGAAAAAAGAAGCGGGAAAGAAGGGAATGGAGCACAATAGCGTGAACAAGATGCTGAATTTCGGCGTTTAGGCTCCCTGAATTCCGCATTTCGGCGAATGGATAACCTTAATAGGAGCGCCATCTTTAGAAAGAATACCTGATATTTCCCGCCTAAAAATTCCGATTTTCGTTAGTTGGAGAGGTTGAAAATGTCCTTAGACACGCTGGACATGAAGATCGTTCGGTCACTTCAGGAAGATGGGAGGAAACCGGTATCTAGAATATCGAAAGAAGTGAGTGCCAATGAAACCACAGTTCGAAAGAGAATCGAGAAGCTGATGAAAAACGGGATAATCGTACGATTTACTGTCGTTCTCGACTATCACAAGCTTGGAAGAGTAATAAAGGCGTTTATAGGATTAAGGGTCCAACCTGGCAGGCTGAGAGAGATCGTTGACCATCTCTCAAAAAACCCCGACATACAGGTTCTCTACAGGACGAGTGGAGACACTGATGTAATACTGGAGGTAATATTCGAAACCATGGAGGATCTGAACGCATTCTTGGAATCGGAGCTCAAGCTTGAAGGCATACTAGGAACAATCGTTACAATAGTTATCGGACCTTACAAGCGTTGCCCATGGACTGGGCTCTAGCCAAGCTCTAGTTTCTTCTTTCCTTCCGCTACAAGTACATTGACATCTGCTATCTTCGTCCGGTGAGGTCTGAAGCTTGTTGCAAACATCGTTTCCAGATATCCGAGAACGTAAGGTAGTGGAAGTGCACATATCTCCGCCTTTATCTCACCCTTAACTTTTGTGAACTTTCCCCATCCCATGAGCTCCATCTCTCTTAGGATCAAAGGCCAGTTGTCAGGATTGGATAAATCCACATTTTGAAGCATTGGGTTTGTAAGTTTCCTCTTGAAAGCTGTCATTCTTGCAGCATTGTAGATTTCTTCATCTGTCATAGCCTGAAAAACATCTTTCAGAGCACTTGCGTCAACTAGGATGACTCTGCCGCCTCCTAGTCGGTAAATATACGGCAGCCAGTCGTGCATAGCTAACATCTTGTAGAATCCAAGGGACGAGACTATCGCCTGATCCTTGCTTCGAACCAATTTACGCTTCTCGAGGAAGGACAAATACCTGTACAAGTCATCATCCAGACCTATCGTCAATTGTTTCAAGCGTTCATCACCAGTTAGTCACTTGACAATGTAGAGAGTTCCAATATTTATCGGTAGTCGCCCTGAATGGCGAGAGGTCGCTTTCTCTGTCCTGCAAAAAGCTATATACATTCAACCCGGTTTATAGAAATCCGAATTGCCATTCAGAATTCTTGGAGGACGCATAATGAAAGTAGGCGAATACGAAGTTCCGGATGGCCTCTACTATTCGAAGGAGCATGAGTGGATGAAAGTGGAAGCCGACAAATGCAGAGTGGGACTCACTGACTATGCTCAAAAGTCTTTGCATGAGGTAGTCTTCGTCGACTTACCAAAAGTCGGTACCAACGTCTCACAAGCTCAGTCTATAGGAACGGTAGAATCGGTTAAAGCCGTCGCAGACGTCTTCTCTCCAATCTCTGGGGAGATCGTCGAGGCAAACCAGAACTTACCCGACAAACCTGAACTGGTCAACCAGAGCCCATACGGCGACGGCTGGATAGCGGTGATAAAACCCTCGAATCTAGACGCTGAGGTCAAGAACCTCTTAGATGCGAAGGGCTACTGCGAATTCCTCAAGTCTGTTATTGAAAAGAAGTAGACATTTCAAATTAGAGAGCGTAGAACAGGTGCCTCTCTTGGATTGCACTGGGGTCCAAAGATTCTAATATACCTGCCCTCGACAGTTCTCTCTAAAATTTTCTCTAGAAGAATGAAGCTTCTCGTGACCCAAAAAGGGGAGAATGGTTAGGCTATGCCCGATCTCTCGATGATCTTCGGAACTATCCACTCAAAACCTATAGTCATTATATGTATGCCTTGCGCCTTGGTCGTCTTCCTTATCTCACGTACAAGTTCTCCAAAGATGTCTAAGTTCTCTTTATAGACCTCTTCCTTCCCGCCTCTTTCCTTGGCCTTCCTAAGTCGTGTTTGAATCTCCTCCGGAACAAGTATTCCAGGCACGAACTTGACCATCCACTCCATCATCGCCATAGACTTGAAAGGGGCAATCCCGATCAATACAGGTTTTCTCAAGTATGCGACGCTATCCATGAAGCGTTTTGCCAACTCTACGTCGTAGACAGCCTGAGTTTGAATAAAGTCCGCCCCGAGATTCACTTTTCTCTCGATCTTCAGTATCTCAGGCTCAAGGGGGTCAGCGTTAGGATTGGCAGCGATGCCTACCTGAAACTTTGGCGGATCGATTATCTTATTCCCTTTAAGGTCGACGCCTTGGTCTACCATCTTCTTTACGAGCTCGACCAACTGGGCTGAGTCTAAGTCATAGACAGGCTTCGCTCGAGGGTCATCACCTACGGTCGTGTGATCTCCGGACAGTGCTAGAACATTCTTTATTCCCAAGGCCGCTGCTGCCAACAGATCTGATGTTAAAGCTAGTCTATTTCGATCTCTTACGGTCATCTGATAAACCGCTTCAAGTCCAACTTCTCTCTGAATCATATACGAAGGCACCAGAGCATTCATGTATGCAAATGCTGTCGGGTTGTCGGTGACGTTTGCGGCCACAACGTGCCCTTTCAAGATCTTGGCAGTTTCCAGAACCTCATGTAAATTGGTTGTCTTGACAGGTTCTATTTCACCCGTAAAGACAAATCTCCCTTCTCCGATTTCCTTCATCAGCTCGCTGAATGATTCGGTTGTCATCTGTAAACAACCTCCCTTGCTGAAGCGATTAGAGAGTAGTCCTTTGGCGGTCGGTAGTGTCGAAACTCGTCGAGTTTGTTCAGGTCTTTGAGCCTATTGTAGATTAGAACCCAAGCGCAATCTTTCTTCCATCCACCCACCTCGCATTTGCCTTTGGATTGACCTCCGCAAGGGCCGTTCAACATGCCCTTCCCGCATCTAGCGATTGGACATATCCCTCCAGTCTCGAATAGTATGCAGTCGCCACACGCTCTGCATCTTTCGTAGAATCTCCCAATTCTCTCGATCATTCCAATGAATTCTGTGTCACATCCTGGTACGCACATCTTCTTCGACAAGTCAGTTGCAACTTGCACAGCCGTCCCACAAGACATTATCAGGAGCACATCAGCTTTCGCCATAGCTTCTTCATTCTTTTTGAACTCAAGCCTTGTCCGTCTTTCATCACAAACAGACTCGATGACGCTGTATCCGGTGACCGTTTTTCCTGCCTCTTTGAGTTTTTCGACCATCGCTTTTACTTCTGTCTCGCCCCCTGTCTGGCATTCGGTCGCGCAGATTCCGCACCCAATAAGGAATAGCTTGTCGGAACCCTTCGTCATTTCAAGTATCTTATCGAAAGGTTTCTGAATTGTTATAATCATTCTCTTTCACTTCCGACCTGAAGTCGTTGCTGTAGATAAATGATTGACGTATGTAAAACTTCCCATCGCCACCTGTTTCCAAGGCAGAGTTTGGCGCGGAGGTGCATACATATTGTATATACAACCATGCCCGGTTGGCGCTGGCGCTATGCGACACATGCAGGTATGTGCGACATTTCGACAAGATATATATCGATTGCGAAGAACCCTCATAGCGGAGCTGTGAGAAGTGGAGCGAGTGGAAGATACACCGGCCGCAGGTATACCCTCTCAGAAGAAAGGATGGGGAGAAAGCGCTTACAGGCAGATATTCGGTTCAACTATAAGAGAACTCTTAGGAATAGGGCCGAAGTGCGGATACGTAACCGTAAGGATATATGGCACTAGGGAGAAACCCGTATACGAAGTCTTTGTCAAGCACCCAAATGAGAAAGTTGAGCATCTTCACGGATTGAACTCGCTCGACCTCAAGAAGATCCTGCTCGAACATTGCCCGAGATACGGGGAAGACATGAAGAGAAATCGGAGAAAATGCAAGACGAAATGCATCGAGAATTGTTCGATCCAAATTTACGATTACATAACACTCAAAGAATTCGAGGAAAGCATAGGTCGAGAAAACCCAGTGTTCTAGAACGGATTTCTGCCATTCTTTACGTTACTTCTTTTCAGCTGCGGGGAGTCTTGCAGCTGCTTTTCCTTGGTACTGATCTTTCTCAGTTGCATACATTGCGCTATCTATCGCTGTCTTCGCTATGTCTTTCCCAAACTCGGCTATCCTTTTGATACTTTCTCTAACGCTGCTTATGGCGCAGGCGACATCTATGCTCCGTTCCTCAGCAATTAGAAACATAGCCGCCTTATGATCCAACTCGTTGATCTTCGCTTGAAGATCGATCACCTCGTTGGCTGACACGAGGTCGCGATCTAGGAAGGCCTTAACAGCTTTGTCGTATACTCTGAAGGACTCGTAGCCTATCGTAAGAACGAGTTCTAAGAGGGATTTTGACACGGCCTTGCCGCCCAGTGCAGGTATGTTTCGAGCAATGACTACGGCCTGATCTGCGACATGTTCAATTCTCTGGATCACCGTTTGATACTCAAGGCAGTCAATAGGCTCAAGTCCCATCACGTTTGCCAGCGTTAAGTTTAGCGCTGCGCTTCGGATTAGACGGAGAAGGAGAATAGAAAACTGGTCTACATCATCGTCAAGTGAGCATACGATGTTCGCGAGTTCGCTATTCTTCTCTTCAAGCGCTTTCAATGCATCCTGAAGCATCGAGGCTGTTATGAAATGCGTTCGCTGTATACCCTTGTCCACAGGCACTTTTGACAAGTCGGTGAGACTTTGAAGAAGAACTTCGCGAGAGTGGGCCTCGATTATTCTCAAATAGATTTTCCCGCTGACTGCTCTAATTACGTGTTGCTGTTCCAAGGTAAACATCTTTGTAGAACAGAGTCTAATGGTTGCGTACCCGTTTAGATAACATGCGACTATCTTTCTCGTCAGTATCCCTTCGGACTCGCTCGGGTTTATGTAGAGGACTATTTCGCGTTGGTCCTCTTGCCTAATATCTTTAGAGTAGAGCGCTAATGACCCGTCTTTCTGCGAGACAAGAGATACCATGTCCCCGCTGTTAAGTCCAGCAAGTTTGACCCAGTACTTCGGCAATGAAACAACGAGTGTAGACCTTCCAAGCTTAACAACCTTTCGGGTTTCCATTGGAAACACTTTCTGTGTATATACTGGGGCGCCTTGGTATATGCTTTTTTGGAGGCGGCAATGAAATCGAACGGCACCCTACAGCTTGGTCAAGGCTTGCGCGACGCCATGGATAATTGCTTCAGGTCTCGGCGGGCATCCTGGAACGTATACGTCGACTGGGATTGTCTGATCAAGTGGACCCCCGAAAGCGTATCCATCCGCGAAAACTTCGCCAGAGATTGCGCATGACCCGATCGCCATGACGATCTTGGGATTCGGGACGAGCGCGTACACTCGTTTCAATCTTTCCTTAACCTGAACCGTCACCGGTCCTGTTACAGCTAGAATGTCGGCGTGTCGTGGGGAACCTTTCTGCAAAGCGCCAAAACGTTCAAGGTCGTATAATGGTGTTAAAGCTGCTACAACCTCGATATCGCATCCGTTGCAGCCACCACATGGGACATGCATTACCCACGGAGATTTCTGTCTAAGCTTAGACACTATTCCCTTCGACATGGCTTTCACCCGAAGTTTAGGAGGAAGAGTTTCCTTTTCGAGAATTCCTCTGGCCTCTCCCGGCATGAAGGGCAAACCCCGTCAAGTGAACGAAGCTCCTCGTATGAAACGTTGCGCTTCTTAAGAATCGGTTCCATTCTTTCGAATGATTTGTTCAGCTGCCGAGCTGGAAAGAATTTCTTTCCACACTCTAGGCAGGACTCAAATTCGATTTTGATCCCAGCTGCCGCCTTATTCTTATCGAATACAGCCAATTCGTATGCACTGGTTAGACTTATTGCATCCTCTGGGCACACATCTTGGCAACGTCCACAGAAACTGCATTTTCCATACCAGACACGGATAGATCTTTCGACCTCGTCTGTGACATTTATCGCTCCCATTGGACATGTTTGAGCGCAAGCTCCACAGCCGACACACTTTTCAGCGTCGAGCTCGGGCTTCCCTCGAAAACCGTCAGGAGGAACGGAAGGCTGACGCGGGTAGGCTAGCGTCTTCGGACTGATAAATCCGCGAAAGCTCTCCAAGATTGTCTGCCTGTTCACCAAAACACCCACCCCATTGAGGCTCTCACGAGGTCGATGGCTGCTAACAATGTCGCCCATGTCAAGAGAAAGTTGAATGCTTGATCGATCCTATATCTAGAATTCTGGGTGTCTAGGAATGAGATAAATGCTACCACGATAAGACATAGGGTGAGAAACACGAATAGGTTGGCTAAGCCCCCCGCGAAAAACAGGTTGACAGCAAAAGCTGGGATAACGAACCATCTCAAGGCGTTCGATATCTCAAAGAGGCCTAGAAGGGAGCCCGAGTATTCGGTGTAAGGTCCTGCAATTATTTCAACTTCTGCATCAGGAATATCAAACGGCTTGCGACCTAGTTTGAGAAGCATGCATATGAAGAAAGCAACCGTTGCGAGTGGATAGTGGAAGGCCATCGGTCCGAATTGATTCTGTGCATCTACGATTTTGAGGATATTCATGGATTTGACTTGAATACCTGTAACGAGTGCTGAAATTGCGAAGGGAATCTCACTTGCGACGAGCAGCGCGGTTTCTCTACTTGACCCTATGGCTCCGTAAGGTGAACCTGAACCCGACCCTCCAAGAATAACCGCGACTCCGGGAAGAGTGAGGAATATTAAGATAACTATCAAGTCCCCAGCGAAAGGCGGGTACATGTTGCCGATTGGCAGTTGGAGAAGCGCCACCAGATATCCTGTGAAAGCGAGCAGTGGGGCGAGATAGAAGATGGTCTTGTCCGCGATCAAAGGAGTTATGCTCTCTTTAAACAGTAGTTTCGTGACGTCAGCGAACGTCTGATACCAGGGAGGCCCTCTTCTAGCTTGAAGTCTAGCTCGAATCTTTCTAAAGACCCAGTAGAGCAAGGCTCCGACTATAAATCCGAAGAAGGGTTGAAGGACGTAGAAAGCTAAGTTGGATATAGTGCTGGGCGTCAATGTGCTTTCTTCCTGGAAAGGTCTTCCAGTGTCATGTAGGCAGTTTCACCATTCTTCACGTTAACGATAGCAACTCTATCCGTACAAGAGTAGCAAGGATCTATGCTAGCTATTATCAGAGGCGCATCTGCCGTCGAATTGCCAATTAGCATTGCTGTTAAGGCGGCGTTGTTCATAAAGGAGGGGGTTCTAATCTTCACCCTTTCAGGAATATTCGTGCCGTTTGATTTGATAAAGTAGAATAGCTCTCCCCGCGGAGCTTCAACCCTATCGTAGGCTTCGGAGACTGGAAATTCCAGCTGGCCGATCTCAGTTGATATAGGACCGCTCGATAAGGATTTGAGCGCTTGTCTGATAAGCCGTATTGACTCGTAGATCTCGTGAAGCCTCACAACAACCCTTGCGAGGACATCCCCTTCATCTCGAATGATTACATTCCAATCCAACTGAGAGTAAACGGCATAGGGATCGTCTCTCCTTATGTCAACGTCAACAGCTGAGGCTCTCGCGGTCGGGCCTACAACGCTTATTCTTTTTGCATCTTCAATGCTTAGGTAGCCGATGTCCAGAGCTCGTTTCTTGATAAGGCTGTCCCTTGTGACAGTGTTTCGAATTCTGTCGGCGGCTTTCTCAATAGTGTTTGCGCCATCCTCAATCGATTTGACAATGCTTGGTGTGAAGTCGCGCCTCGTTCCTCCGATGGTATTGAACCCGTAGTTTACACGTTTTCCGGTTATCGATTCTATCATTCTCATGATTATCTCGCGATCTTTCCACATGTGCATGAAGGCCGTGTCGAACCCTATAACGTGCATTGCGACGCCGAACCAGAGGAAGTGACTATGTAGGCGTTCCATCTCTGCTACTATCACACGGAGATATTTGGCGCGTTCAGGCACGTCTATATGAGCGAGATCCTCCACTGTTTGGCAGAAGCAGGTAGAGTGGGCGTTCGAACAGATTCCGCACACACGCTCGCACAAGAATATGTCTTGGTGATAGGTCCTCCTTGCAGCCAGCCACTCTATCCCTCTATGGTTATAACCTATCTTCAAGTCAGCGTTTACTATCCGTTCGCCCTCTACTTCAAGCCTGAAGTATGTGTTCTCTTTTAAGGCGGGGTGATAAGGTCCAATTGGAAGAGCTACTGGCATGTCAACCACCCTCCAGTTTAGCTGTGATCTTGCGTACGGGGCTGCGATGTGTCTCCAAACCTATCTCACCAGCGGATACCCCTAGGGCAACAGCCATCAACTCCACCAAATGCAGGACAGGGACTCCGAAATCAAGATTGTACCTCTGTCTCAACTCTATCTGCCCATATTCAAACTGAACACAGCAGCCCGGGCAGACTACCACCAAGCAATCCGCTTGGCTCTCTTGTATTCTTCGAAGTTTCGTCGCCAGAGTTTCCTTAAGCGCCATTTCTTCATCGGCCTGCCTCTGAGGGTATCCGCAACACATCTTCTCAAGCCCATACTCAACGAGCTGCACACCCGTAAGACGGACTAGATTCTCGAAGATCTTCGGCTTTCGATCGTAGTCTTCCACGGTCTTCGACCTGTATAGATGGCAACCTGGATGGAGAGCCACTCTTAGATTAGATAAAGGTCTCCTCACAGAGGCTGCGATCCGGTCCAGACCAATGTCCTCATCGAGCATTTCGACGATATGTCTTATCTCCGATGTCCCTTTGAACTCTTTCCCGATTTTCAATAGGGTTGAGTTTATTTTGTCACGTAAGGAGTCGTCTTGCTTCAAAGTTTCGTTAACTTCAAAAAGTGTATCGTAACAGCCATTGCAGATCGTCATCAGCTCGAGCTTTCGCGCCTCGGCGAGTGAAATGTTTCGAGCCGCCAGAGCGTACCAGAGCTCCCTACCGATTAAAGCCGATGTGTACGGCTCCGGACAGCACGAGGCCCCTTCAAGATCTCGCACGTTGACGCCGAAGATATCAAGCATCCTTCTCGTCGCTGCTTCAATGCTTGGCACACGCGTTTGAACCGTGCAACCCCAGAGCATCGCATACTGCTTCATCGTTTCTAGTACCTCATCTTCTTGGTCTTCCAGTCGTATCCAACTTTGCCGTCGAAACGGACCCCCTTGACGATTGTTTGCAGTTCATCCAAGGCTTCGGGGTTCGCGATCGTCGTCGGTAGGACCTCAGGTATCTTCATCTTCACCCGCTGTCTCTTCGCCATCAACGACATCGGGAAGATCTGTCCTGTTGACAGTAGATTCTCCATCGTTGGCTTCTGGAACTCTGAGGCTAAGCCCTTCTTAGGGCCCTTTAGAGGCATATTGTCTCTAGGCCATTCGTAAGATAGTATGAGCCTTCGAGGGTCAGGATGGCCTTCAAACTCAATCCCGAAGAGATCATGAATTTCCCGTTCTATCCAATTTGCTCCAAGGATACTTGGAGTCAAGGAGGCTATCCTCAAGTCTTCCTTGGGAACAATCGTCTTCAAATTGACTAGGATTTTCGGAATGCTAAAATGATAGAGTAGTTGAATATCTAGCCCTAGGTCGGTCGCTGAAATCGTCACGAGCCGAGCGCCGTACTCCCCCGAGAGGTACTCTGCAGCTTGCAGTATGCTCTCCTTAGAGGCTTCGATTGTCAATCTCCCCTTCCGTGGGGTGACCGCTTCGATAAAGGCCTCTTTGAGGCGTTTTTTGAGTTTAGCAGTAATTTCCTGCTCCATCTCTTCTTACTCCTATGGGAAGACAAGGTTTGCAAGTTCTGTTATGGGTAGCATGAATACCTGTGGTGCAATGCCTATCAAAATAGATATGAAAATGAGGATTACCATCGTGGCTGTCTCGACTGCTGAAGCGCCTTTCAATTCTCTGTATCTTTCTGGGAGTTCGCCGAGGAAAACCTGGTTGAATGCCCTGAGCACGTACGCCAGAGTGAGGACGCTAACTGCAAACCCGACCGCTGCTAACTCTACGCGCCCACTTTCAAGGGTAGACTTGATGAAGTAGAATTCATTCAGCCAACCGCCGAAGGGAGGGACTCCCGACATAGAGAGTCCGCCGATGATGAATGCTAGAGCGGCTATCGGCACTCTGCTCGAAAGGCCCCCCATATCCGAGATCCAAGTTGTTCCCACTCTTCGTATAACTGACCACAATGAGAGAGCGAGAAGTGACCCGAAAATGGAGTAGTTCAAGAGGTGGAAGAGGCCCTCACCGATCCCCTCTGAAGATCCGAATCCGATCTCCAACGCAATCCACCCAATCTGGGTGACTGAGGCGCATACGAGTAAACGCTTTGCATCCCTTTGAGAGAGCGCTGTGACCGTTCCAAAAACCATCAGCAATGCCCCTGGATAGGAAGGATTGATAACGCCAGACACTGAGACCGCAACAGCACCAAGCACCATGCCCAAACGACTAGTAATGCGTGCGGCAAAATTGTCGCACAGCTTCTGCACCACTCGCGCTAAACCATAGTATAACAGATCTACTCCGCCAAGCCACATGATATTGTAGAGCCCTCCGAAGGTTCTTTCAGGAGCGTATGTGAACGTTTTGGATTCTACTCTGGTTCTTTCGATTTCGAGGTAGGGTGCTTCCAATTCGCCCCCAGTGAACACCTCATACTTGTCCCTTGTAAACTCGGACGGCTTGGCTTTGGCAGTAACCTTGTATATAATCGCGCCAACCAGAATGCACGCAAGGATAAGCAACGTTAATCCTGTTGCTTCATAGAATCCGATTCCGGTTCGATAGCCCAGACTTGTTATAGAACTGTTCAATTCGGATACAGACAGTCCCGTGACAGCCGATACTCCCGGGTTGACGAGTACACTCAATATTCCCTGCGGATATACGCCGAAAACCAAGCATAGCGCTGAGAGAACCACCAGAGGAATTTGCATTGAGCGGGGGACCTCCTTGACATTCTGCAAGCTCTTCGGTGTTCTACCGAAGAAAGCTGAGTTGATCATCTTCATGAAGTACGCGAGAGTCACAGCGCTCGCGAATAGCGCAAGAGCACAATACACCACGTAAGCAGCTCCAAGAGCGCCTCCGACATTCGTTCCGCGCTCCAATGCAGCTTCGTAGATCATCAATTTGCTGGCGAAGCCATTGAAGGGAGGGACCCCAACTACCGATAGCGCCCCAATAACCATAGAAGCGGCTGTTACAGGCATTCTTCCAGCCAGTCCGCCCATATCGTTAAGGTTCTTGGTCCCAGTTGTATAGATTAGGCAGCCAGCACAAAGAAACAGCAGACCTTTAAATACAGCATGATTAAGGCAGTGGAAGAGCCCTCCTACAGCTCCGAAACCTGTCCCAACGCCTATAGCTAGAAACATGTAGCCGATCTGGCTGGCTGTGGAGAAGGCGAGAACTCTCTTCACATCATATTGAGCCCACGCAGCCATCGTACACAGAGTCAGCGTTACCGTGCCGATAGTCGCCAGAATGAAGCTAAGGTATGGTCCTGTCTCGATCAGCTGAGTAATCGGGTAAGTGCGTGAGATCAGGTAGACTCCTGCCTTGACCATTGCTGCCGCATGAAGATACGAGGTCACTGCAGAAGGTGCGACTGTTGCATCCGGAAGCCAGGTGTGAAGTGGAACCTGTACCGATTTTGCCATGGAGGCGAGGATGAAGAGAGCTAGTGCAAGTGTCACCATGCTACTGGATCCGGTAGCTCGAAGCTTCTGGAAGACAATGGGGATATCGAAGCTTCCGGTGAGGATGAAGAGGATTACGATGCCAAGTAGTAGACATATACCAAATGTCCGGGTAATGAATAACGCCTTAAATGAGGCCCTGTTACTTTCAAGCTTCTCTTTATAGAATCCGATTAGACTGTACGAGCACAAGCCTACCAGTTCCCAGAAAGCATACAAGACTAAGAAGTTTCCAGCAATGACAAGACCGATCATCGAGGACAAGAAGAGCAACATCAATGCATAGTACCTTGTTGTTCCTACTTCATGCATCATGTCCCGAAGGGAGTACAGTAGGGCTATCACTCCGAAGAATGAGGCGATGAGAGCGAAGAAGATCGCCAAAGGATCTGCGTATAGAATTATGCCGATGCCGAAACCTGACATCCAGTCAGCCTTGACGGCAAGAGTCCCGGATGCCCAAACGATTGATGCTAGCCAGAGCAGAAGACAGAATGTGATTGCAGCTATCGTTAATGAGAAGAGAGCTCTGACTCGATATGGTGCTTTGGTCAGTAGAACAACAACGAGCGACCCTATCATCGGCAGGAGGATTGCTGAGATCAATATCTCCGCAGTCAACGCGTTGCCACCGTTGGATTGTAAACCTCCATCACTAATCTCTTAGCTTCATCTCGACTTGTATAGCGTAGCGCTCTCGTTGAACAGAATTTAACACATTCGGGATCGCCATTGCATAAATCGCATTTCCCGGAAACTCTTCTATCAGGGTCGAACCATGGAACTGAAAGCGGACAAGCGAAGTTGCAAGCTTGGCAACCGATACATTTCAAAGGATTGATCTTGACTATACCTGTCGTCGACTCTTTTCTTATAGCTTCAGCTGGGCATGCCGCCTCGCAGAGCGGATCTTCACAATGCTGGCAATAGGCAGCCTCGAAATTGCCTGTGGAAAGATCGAAGAAGTGCCTTATATGGGACTTAGTATAATCGCAAACAGAATAATGTTTGAATGAACAGGCTACTTCGCAGCTCCGACAGCCTGTGCAACGCCGGGGATCGAATAGAAGGACCCTCCCAGCGCCTTGAAGAGCCGACATACAACCACTTGATTCTATAAACCGTTACCGAATCCAAGTGGTCTCGATATAACCCTTTCGATGTGGTCGGCTCCATGGCGTTTGATGAAACAATTTCGGATTTCATAAGATGCATTAGATGGTCAAGCGTGTGAGCTGACGCTAAGTTGGATCATCGACTTCGAGAAAGATGGGAAGCTCGAGCTCTCTATACTTCGTGTGTTAACCGGCACTGGAGACCTTGACTAGCTCTCTTAGCTTCTTGCCTCTTACGCGTGCGAGATTATCCTCTATAATGCCTAGTGAAACCTTCTGTTGATCTATCAAAATCTTTGTTCTTGGGGAGAGGTAGGTTACATCTACATGACCTATGCATTCTGGAAAGCGTCTGCTGAACGATTGCTCCCAATCCATATGCTCTGAGATGTCTGGGTGAGCGCTGAAAACAAGAGCATCGTAGCCACCTATACTAATTCTCAAAACCATCGACACATGCGGGTCGCTCTGAAGCGCAGCAGTAACTCTATCACGAGCCTTCTTTATCTCAACCATCGAGTAGACCAAGACGTAGTTTGGTGGGCAAAGTAGATCAGGAAATCTGCACATAGGCTCGAGTATCCAACCCTCCTTCAGCAACTGGTCGACGCGCTTCGAGACAGTCTTTCTGTGAATCCCCAGCTCTCTACTCAGGAGGTTTTCATTTAATTTAAAGACACCTCCTGATACCAGATGCTTCAGGATATTAAACTGAAGCTTTTCCAGTACTAACCCGTTGACTTCGATTCTTCCTTTCTGATCAATCTCAGCCTCCATCAGACCGATCGCAGCGCTTGGATCATACTTCAACATTAACTGGTTGGAAACGTAGATGGAACTTGACGGAAACCTTGTCTCTCTAGGAGGTATCTTCCCTTCCTCTGTGAGCGACTCTCTCCACAGCTGGTATGTCAGGACGTCTTTATGATAGATGAAAAGGAGCATGTTATATTCAGCGCGTCTCGACCAGTAAGCCGCGAATATGTGCTTGTCTTGAGCAACCCAATCACGAATAGATTTCTCATCAGGAAAGTCCGCGCGAACGATGACGAGCAGGGGGTACTGCCTATAGAGCCCCATGAAAGGGCAGATCGACGGGTTGACAACCTTGTGTTCCAGTAACCGAAGAACCTCTTTTCTAACGGTGTTCCGATGTTTCCGCAAGAGTCTTGACAAAGCGTTAACGTTTACGCTTACAGATTCGCCGGATACTAGGCTTTTAAGCAAGAGAAGGTTCGTCTCGTCGTCTAACAACTCTGCTGAAGAGGGGTGAGCAAAGACAGACGGAATTGACACATCGGAGCCTCTTTATGCGTCAATTGCGATATTTCCCATACGAATTTATAAAGATAATGTTGTCCTTTTCGCCGGCCCCATGCGTAAAAGCGAACTCCTATAGGATCCGCCTGTGTCCATTATGCCGTTTTCCTATCCCTTTTTTGTAATTGGGGTTTATTTGGCGCCTGGTCCTGTATCGTGCGCGAAGCTCAAGACGGAGGAGTTGTCGTGAGCAAGATGAAGATAGTTCTTCAAGAAGTTGCAGAATACAGAGCCCGAGAGTTACTTGAACAAGTCGATTCCTCCGCTTTCCCTGACAAGTGGGGACCTGAGAAGGTACTTCATACTTATGATCCTACGAGCGGAGTACGAGGAGTGCTTGTCGTTGATAACACCGCGCGGGGACCCGGCAAAGGTGGCATGCGAATCGCGCCAGATGTAACGGCCCGTTTGGTGTTCGGTCTTGCTAGGACGATGACATGGAAGTGCGCTCTGGCGGATCTTCCGTTTGGTGGTGCTAAAGCTGGGATAAGGGCTGATCCATTCTCGACTGATAGGATCGCGCAGGTACGGACCTTCGCGAGAGCAGTGGCTCCGTACGTGCCAAGCCAGTGGATAGCCGCGCCTGACATGAATGTTGGCGAGAAGGAGATAGAAGCTTTCGTAAAAGAGGTAGGGGATCTCAGAGCAGCGACGGGGAAACCCACGCATCTTGGAGGTATTCCTCACGAGACAGGTACTACAGGATCGGGTGTAGGCGTTGCTATTGAAGTCATGCTTGAGCGTGTCAAGGGTGAGATGCCTCTGCCTAAATCGTTACATGATACCAGAGTGGCCATTCAGGGCTTTGGAAACGTTGGATCAGAACTCGCCAAGTTTCTATACGCGAAGGGCGCACGGATCGTAGCAATATGCGACTATTGGTCGGCAATACATGATAAGAACGGCATAGATATCACGAAAGTCGCAAGATTCGCTTATGCCAAGAACGAAGCGCAGTCAGTCGGAAACTACAAAGACGCAAAGAAGATCTCTCGCGACAGCATTTTCGACATAGAGTGTGACTTCTTCGTTCCCGCAGCTTCGGAAAACGTAATAACTATGGAAACCGCTCCTCGGCTCAAGGCGAAGGCTGTCATTGAGGCAGCAAACAATCCTACAACCAGCGAAGCCGAGAAGTTTCTTCACAAGAAAGGTGTTCTAGTGCTGCCTGATATTCTAGTGAATGCTGGCGGCGTGATCGGATCATATGCAGAATACAAAGGAAAAAGCGTAGACGAAGCCTTCGGTCTAATCGATTCAAAGATTAGAAAGAACACGGAACTAGTCCTAGACCGGTCTCTTCAGTCTGGAACCATCCCCAGGCTTGTCGCACTAGATATCGCGATGGAACGTGTCGCCGAAGCCATGGCGCAGACTCATATCAACACAGAAGGGAGGTGAAACATGAATGGCGAATATTATTGAAGAGAAGAAAGTCAAGATAATACTTGCCTTGGATCAGGCTAAGGGTCCAGCACCCATAGGCTACATATCCAGAAAGTCGGCTATAGAGGACCCACTCGAACTCCTGCAGCAACTCGAGGAAGACGGCATCGTCTGTTGTCTACCCTCCAACTCATGGTCTCCAAGCAACGCGCCGCAATTTGAACTCACGGCTAAAGCAAGGAAGTTTCTGCAGCAACTCATCGCCACTCGGCTCGAGCAACTCATCGAAGCACGAATCTGAAGCTTCCCGGTTCGAGACTGATCGTTACACTTTCTCTTCTGCTCTTCTGGAATAGGCGTCAGAATCTTTCAGTCGGTATGGATGTCAGTTCTCCGTCAATCCCATAGTCTGTCTTAGGACCGAAACATTCATTTTGCCAGCCGTATACGTCACACCAGTCTTGATGTTATTGACGGCGAATACCGCTGGGGCGAATAGATTGGGATCAATCTGGTAAAAGTCGAAGTTCGCCGCCTTAAAGATCTCATAGAAGGGTTTTCCATAATCTCTAGCGGTTGAAGACGGAGCCTTCCCTACAATCTCTTTCAATTTCTGGTCGTCTTCAAAGTCAACTGTATAGTAGGTGAAGCCTCCATAATACAACGCGTCATTTGTCCTGCCCATTGCCTTCGTGGATTTCGGGTGGATCGGCGCTATTGGGGCGTACCCGCACCCGCAAAGAATCCTCTTTGGATCAAAGCCTATCTCTGTTAGCTTGTGGATTCCAGCCTCAACTATTCTTCCTGATATTTGAACAGAACCCGCGATTGAGGAGGTAGAAGCCACGAGCACATAGAGATTCTTAAGTTGTACTTCACACTCCTTGGCTATATACTCCAAAGCTTCAAGTGGCGGGTAATTGTCTGTCTCAAGAACGAGCACTGCCTCATCGGAGTCATCTTCATACCCGATCTTCTGGTAGAGTTCTTTCGGTTTGAGTGAAAGTGCTCGAGCTGGACCTGA
>CAYOZM010000013.1:0-20248 GCA_964408475.1 uncultured Candidatus Bathyarchaeia archaeon
GAGGTCCGACCCTATTCTGTAGCTTCGCATAGAACTTCCTGTCAAACCACTCGTAGGCGAAGGCCAGCCCGATAACAAATAGAAAACCCGGGAAGAGCAGTATTTGAGCTATCTGAATAATCGCTTCGACAACAGCTTCAGTCACGGGTTCGCCTTCCTCCTTGAGTATCTCTCAAGCTGCTCATGCGACCATATCCACTCTTTCTGTTTACGTGGATCGACAAATTTGATTGCTCTATCAGTGCAACTGAAGCAGGGATCTATTGAGGCAAGCACTATCGGAATGTCGGCAATATTGACTGTGCAGTCAGCCTTCGAAGTCAGCATATCACAGACTGCGGGAATATTCCCCAGAGTCGGCGCCCTGACCTTATACCTCGCAGGCCTTTCTGTCCCATCTGATCTCACATAGTGAATGTCCTCTCCTCTTGGAGCCTCAACCTTGCTTACAGCCTCCCCAGCAGGCGGGTTCCTCGGCAACTTTATCCTGACCGGTCCATTTGGCAGGTGATCCAAGCAGTAACGGATTATGTTGATCGCTTCAAGAGTCTCATCTACTCTAACGAGAACACGGGAGAACACGTCACACATGTCGTATGATACAGCGTTGAAAGGAATCTCCTCATAAGCTGAGTAGGGATCATCCTTTCTAACGTCGGATTTTATAGCTGAAGCTCTTAATGTTGGACCAACAGCGCAGAGTCGCACTGCATCGCTAGGCTTGAGTATTCCAATGCCCTTTACTCTTGAGATCAATGAGGGCTCAGCAGCAGCGACTCTTCTATAGTATTTCGTCCTCTCCTCAAGGGTGTCCAGAACCTTACGCGCCTTTGCTATCGCTTCATCAGTCAAGTCACGGCGAACACCGCCAATCGTATTTATTGCGTAGTTGACTCTATTGCCGGTTATCGCCTCTATGACATCCATTACATGCTCTCGGTCTCTCCAAACGTACATGAACAGCGTATCGAAGCCTATCTCGTGACCCGCGACTCCAAGCCAAAGTAGATGGCTGTGAATTCTGTTGAGCTCGTTTATTATCACGCGAATGTATTCAGCTCGAGGCGGAATCTCCTTCTCATACAGGTATTCGACATTCTGTGCATAGCATGTTGTGTGCGCCACCGAGCATATCCCGCAGATCCTCTCCATCAAGTACAAGTTCTGAATGTAGGTCCTCGACTCAGCAGCTTTCTCTATTCCCCTATGATTATAGCCGATGCGAGGTCTAACCTCGACTATGTGCTCTCCGTCGACAACAAAAGTGAAGCTTTCTGGCTCTTTCAGAGCAGGGTGTTGCGGTCCTACTGGCACCTCAAATTTTGACATTGAACAGATTCACCCTTTTCTAACAGGTTCGGGTTGTTGAGCTTTGTAATCCTTCCGAAGAGGATAGACTCCCTCAGGCCACTCTTCAGGCAGCACGAGCCGCGAGAGGTCAGGGTGACCTTTGAAGATCACTCCCAATAAGTCATGGACCTCACGTTCGTACAATACAGCCCCAGGATAGATGTCGGTCACACTGTCCAACTCCGGCTTATCTTTAGGTACAGAGGTTCTAACAGTGAGCTCAACTCCCAATCCAAACAAATGCGGCATAACCTCGATCTTCCCTCCAGCGTCGAACCCGGTCATTGTGGATATATGCGTGATCCGCATCGTTTCAGCGAGATACTTCATGAACTCCTTATAATCGCCCGGATTGACTGTTACGAATAACCTCCTCTTCCTCGGAGTCTTCAACTCCAAGACCCTGTCTCCGAAAACCCTCTTTATCTCTTCAGCTAGGTATTTCTCCGGAGGAGCACTCATCTTCTAACCACCTCTAATCTTTGCTAGAAGGGCTGCTACGCCGTTGATTATCGCCTCTGGCTTAGGAGGACACCCTCCAATATACGCGTCGACTGGGACAACTGAATCCAACCCGGGATATACATTGTAGCATCCTCTGAACACGCCTCCACTAGAGGAGCATGAGCCGACAGCCACGACGAACTTAGGTTCAGGCATCTGTTCATGGATTCGAACTATCCGATCTTTGACCTGCCTAGTCACAGGGCCTGTAACCACTAAGACATCTCCATGGCGAGGACTTCCGCGAAGGATCGCTCCGAAACGTTCAAGGTCATAGCGAGGCGTTAGCGCTGCCAACACCTCTATGTCACAAGCGTTACATGCTCCTGTGTTAAAATGGACAAGCCAAGGGCTCTTCGTTCTAGCCCATTTTACAAGGCCTAACTTCACCGCCTCCTTACCAGAACCAGAAGCGCGAGAAGCACCAACGCGCAGTATATGATCGAAAGGAACATTACAACGGGTTCAGCGAATATCGAGACCCCCATCGAAAATACGAGAACCATCGCTATAATATCGAAAACCAAAAACAGCGCAGCGTAATCAAAAACGTGAATTGAGACCGGAACCTTTTCGCCTGGAAACCTCTCCCCGCAAGCGTATGGAGAGAGTTTTCCCTCGGTCTTTTCGGGGTGAGGTGATATAACCCCTCCAATGGCGTAAACTACTGCGGCAATGATTAGTGATATAATGAAAACCGTAACAGGAGACGAAAGAAAATCTGTTAACGGCATCCCATGTTTCTCCCAAAATCACTTTGGGGATTAATCAGACAAAGTTGTAAGAATATAAAACCTTCGTTGGGAATGCGGCGTAGAACGGGTCTTTTTCAAATCAGATCGCTTGAGATATCCGTTAGACCTCTTCTAAAGACCCTTCAAGGCTAACTGGAGGACATTTTCCCAAGTTTCCTTATTGTTTCAGTGAACTCCTTGACTTTATTGATGAAGACATCGGACATTGCAGATGACATGAAGTACATCTCGAGGCGAGACTTTCCGAGGCCAGTAGACTCAAAGATCTCCTTCAGAAACTCGACTCTCGCTTCCGCCTTAAGGTTGCCATCTGTATACTGGCATCTTTCCTTCAAGCATCCCGCCACAATCACTCCGTCTGCTCCCTCATTGAAGGCCTTAAGGATGTAGGTCAAATCCACCTTGCCTGTGCATGGCACTCTTATGATCCTGACGGTTGCAGGATATTGCATTCTACTAGTTCCAGCCAGATCCGCGGCTGCGTACGAGCATTCATTACAGCAGAATGCTACGATCACTACCTCGTCCTCTCGATGCATCGCTACGATTCACTCCTAGGAAGCCGCATGAGTGCTTGCGAGAAGCCCTTCGATCTGAGAGTAGATCTGGCGGTCCTTATAATGTCGCAATTGAATCGCTCCAAGCCTACATGCACTTGCGCAAGATCCACAGCCCTCGCATTCAATCTCCTGCACTCTAGCGATCTTCTTGTGAGGTTCCAGTTGGATAATTTCAATAGCATCATAGGGACATGCGTCTTTGCATACTGAGCAGCCAACGCATTCTTCCTCGTCCACAATGGCCTTCGTAAGCTCTATCTCCACGATCCCTCTTATCATCGGGATCAATGCTTTCGAAGAAGCTGCGAGCGCTTGTGATATCGAGTCGCGAAGATCCTTTGGGCCTTGAGCTGCTCCAGCTATGAAGATCCCTGGAACTTTTGTATCGACCGGCCGGAGTTTCGGATGGAACTCCTTAAGGAAGTTGTCTGATCCCACGTCTATTCCCAGCTTCTTCGCCAACTCATCCGTACCAGATGAGGGTATCATTGGAGTAGACAGAACCGCTAGTTCCGCTGTCAATTCTAGAGGCTCGCCGAGAAGAGTATTCTCTACTCTAACTACAAGGTTCTTGGTCTCTGTATCTTCCAGTATCTCTGAAACCTTTCCCCTCAGAAATGTGACTCCGCTCAGTTGGGTCTCTCTAAAGTATTCTTCATGCCCTTTCCCAAAGGATTGTAGATCCATGTAGCATATTTTCACGTCCACACCCTTGTCGAGTGCCTTTATCTTCTTAGCATTCTTGAGAGCGGCCATGCAACAAACTCTAGAGCAATAAGCGTTCGTATGCTCGTCTCTAGATCCTGCACACTGCACCATCAAGATGGAATGCGGCTGCCCGCCGTCCGAAAGCCTCCTAACCATCCCTTTCGTTGGGCCAGTAACATCAAGCATCCTTTCAAGTTGCATCTGTGTTACAACATTAGGAAAGATTCCATACCCTAGGTTCTCAAGCTTGTAAGGTTTGTACTCGTCGCAGCCGGTCGCCACCACTATCGTGCCGACGTTGAGGTCTAATTGTGTACGGGCCTTTTTCAAGTCGATCGCGTTCTTCGGGCAGACTTCTGCGCATTTTCCACATTTTTCAAAGAGACAAGACCTAGTATCAATCACGTATTGCCTAGTCGTCGCACCGGGAGTAGCATATATCGCTTTTCTCCTCGACAATCCGAGATTCAATTCATCAGCAGATTCAATAGGACAAGCCTCAACGCAGGCTCCACAAAGGTCGCATTTGCCGCGGTCGACGTAGTCCGGCTCTGTAGCAACTTTGACCTTAAAGTTCCCTAGATGCCCCTCACGATCTGTAACTTGCGATTTCGTCAGAATCTTGATATTGGGATTTCGTGTCACCTCGCCAATTAGGGGGTCAAGTATACTCTTCGTCTCCATTTCGTCGGGATAGGTTCTCTCAATCTTCATGAGATTTCCGCCAAGATAGGGCTCTCTTTCGACCAAGTAGACCTCGAACTCTTTTTCGCGGAGTATACTGGAGACTCTCGATGCTGCAGCGCTTCCCTCGGCAACTGAGTCTGGAATATCCTTTGGTCCTGAGCAAGCGCCGCATAGAAATATTCCGGGAATATCTGTGTCTATCTGACTCGGCTCTGCTGGCTTGAAAAAATCATACTGGTCCAGATTCAAGCCGAGAATCTTCGCCAATCGACCTGAATCTGGGGCAGGTTTAGTTGCACTTGAGAGTACAACTAGATCCGCTTTCAAATCCAAGGGGGCTGAAGCTAGAGTGTCTTCAACCCTTACTGCTAGACCTCCTGAATGTATGTCTTCCGTTACCTCAGCCACTCTACCCCTTACGAATCGTACTCCAAGCTGCTGCGCTCTGTTATAGTATTCTTCATATCCCTTGCCGAATGCGCGGATATCCGTGTAGCAGACTGCCACGTCAACGTTCGGATCTTGTTCCAGTTTTATCAATTGTGAATGTTTCAAAGCTGCCATACAGCATACAGAAGAGCAGTACTTGCAGTTCTTCTCGTCCCTTGATCCTACGCACTGGATCATCACCACTCGTCTCGGCGTCCTTCCGTCGGATAGACGTTGAAGCTTACCTTGCATTGGGCCAGCTGCATCAAACATCCTAGCGAGTTGAAGTTGGGTTATAACATCCTTCAGTCTTCCGAAGCCGTACTGCTCCAGTCCTTCAGGAGTCAGTTCCTCCCATCCAACAGCGAGGACTATCGCTGCAACCTTCACTTCGATCTCTTGAGCTTTCTCGTCGAACTTGATAGCTTCAGCGGCACAGAACTTCTCGCATACACGGCAGACCCCTTGCGTGAAGTATAGGCAATAGTCCTTGTCTATCGTGAATTTTCTCGGAACTCCTTGTGGGTATGGCAGATATATCGCCTTTCTACTTCCGATATACTTGTTCCACTCGTCCGGAGCTTTTGAAGGGCACTTCTCTGCGCACAAGCCGCAACCTGTACATTTGCTCTCGTCGACGTATCTCGGCTTCTTCTCGATTCTGACTTTGAAGTCTCCTACCGAGCCCTTCACCGACTTCACTTCAGAGTATGAAAGGATCTCAATATTGGGGTGAGAAGCTATATCATTCATCTTTGGTGAGAGTATGCACATGGCACAGTCGTCGGTAGGAAAGGTCTTGTAGACTCTCGCCATATTCCCTCCGATAACCGGTCTTCTTTCCACAAGGAATACCTTGAAACCTTGATCACCCAGATCGAGCGCGGCTTGTATGCCAGCGATTCCTCCGCCGATTACAAGAACGGAGAGGTTCTTCTCCTTCAAACTTGGTTTTGCAATATCGCATGCCGCTTGAAGCCCAGCGATACCGCCGCCGATAACCAGTACATTCCCAAGCACCTGTTCTCTTCGAGTACCGACCTCTTCAAGTTCCCTAGCCCGTTCCACAGCCGCTCTAACTAGAGCCTTCGCCTTCTCGGTCGCCTGCCTCGGCTCATTCATATGCACCCATGAGCAGTGTTCTCGAATATTCGCCATTTCGAGGAAGAACTTGTTAAGCCCAACTTCTTCGATGCATCGCCTGAATGTCTGCTCATGCAGTTTTGGGGAACATGAGGCAACGACGACTCTCTTAGCGTTCGTCTCCTTGAGCGCTTCCTTGATTATCTCTTGACCAGGCTCAGAGCAGAGGAACATGTAGTCCTTGGCGATCGCAACCCCAGGTATTGATTTCGCAAATTCCAGCAACTCTCCGATGTCCACAGTTCCAGCTATGTTCTTGCCGCAATGACAAATGAAAACTCCGACCTTGATCTCTTCCGGCGGCATGATTTCTTCCTTTGATGTCTCAGATCTTACTTCCGAGCGTTTCCAAGGAAACGTTATGTGCTTTAGCTCCCACCTCGTTGAGACTTAGGCCAGCGCATATCCCAAGCAACTGGAGATAGTGGAGAACTGGAACCTCGAACTTCTCACCTAGGTTCTGTTCGATCTCAACTTGCCCTCGATCAAACTGCAGGTGGCAGAGCGGGCAGCAATTCACTATGACATCCGCTCGAGTGCGGGTGATGTTTCTCAGCTTCTCTCTAGTCATGTCCAACCCGACCTCAGGTACTCCTGATCTGACACCGCCTCCGGCTCCGCAGCACATCATCTTATCTTGATAGTCCACGCTTTCTAGTCCGAGCGCTGTTACAAGTTCGTCGAGGAAGGTGGGCCGCTCATGCGATTTCCATTCTCTCAGTTCAGAGGGCTTGAGAATATGGCAACCATAATGGACGGCAGCCTTAAGGTTCAACCGTTTCTTCGCTATGCTCTTTATCTTCTCGAGGCCAACCTCGTTGTAAAGGACCTCTACTATGTGCTTGACATCGATACTGCCTCGGAAGCTTTTCCCTACTTCTGAAAGAAGTTTGTTAACAGCCTCCCTCTTCGCGGAGTCGTTTTTCAGAATTACATTCGCTTCCTTGAGCGATGCGTAACATCCATTGCACATGGTGAGCAAGTTCTTGCCAAGTGTTTCAGCGATACAGATGTTTCTCGCCGCAAGTGTCAGCCATGTTTGTGAGTCGAACGATCGGGTTACTCCTGGAGCCGGACAGCAAGATGCTCCTTCCATCTCATAGAGCGTTATGCCGAGGCTTGGTGCAATTTTTCTCATAGCCGCCTCTATGCCAGGATACCGGTTAGGGATGACACATCCCAAGTACAACGCATAATCGCTCATTTCTTGTCTCCTGTACCGGCGGCGAGCTTGTCGAACTCAAGCTTCGATACAAGTTGTTGGAACTCTTTCAGAGCTTCACTATGCTTATGCGTTGTCGGTGGGACTTCTTCAAGCCCGAGTTCTTTTCTAAGCTTCGTGTAGTTGTCTGTTATAGGAACTAGGTGTCCAGTCTTGATCAGGTATCCCAGTGCAACCTTGTGCCTATCGAGTATTATGCCTGATTTTACAGCGATATTTCTGATGATGAAGATTAGGTTGGTGACATCTATACCTCTAGGGCATCTCTCCGTGCAGGTGTAGCAGGAGGTGCAGGTCCAAAGGTTTGTGTCGTGCAGCACTTCATCTCGAAGTCCAAGAAGGGATTTGGCGATCAACTGTCGAGTTTTGAATGCGGTTCTTCTTCCAGAAGGGCAGCTTCCGGTGCATGTGCCGCACTGGAAACATAGTCTAATTTTCTCCCCGCCAGCTTTAACGATCTCTTCTACGAACTGCGCTTGGAGATCCTCGGATCTTATCACACTTCCTCTAAGCAGGCTTGACGTTGGCATCTCACTTCGCCTTTGAAATGGAAACCGATATACCTTTCAATTCTGGGGTCTTTGACGCCGGGTCAAGATTGATTGGAATAAGGTTGTTAGGCGAAAGATCTGGGAAATGGAATGGCAGAAAGACAACTTTCGTTTTGATTTTCGCTACTTTCGTTTTCACTCTAATTTCACCGAGTCTGGATCTTACATAAACTTCATCGCCATTGCGAAGACCGAGGGCTGAAAGGTCCTCTTCGGAGATCTCAAGGTAAGGTTCACCAGTTTCTTGCATTGCGAAACTGATTCTTCTTGTCATCGATCCCGTTCCGTGATGATGTAGTACTTTTCCTGTTATCATAGTGAACGGCAAGCTTTCTCGCTCGATATTAGTTGCGTACGTTGTATACTGCAACCTAGCTCTTCCTTTCTCAGTCTCGAATCTATTCTCGTATAGTTCCGCTCTATCTTTCGGAATGATTGCTCCTCCGATTCTTGAAACATCGTCTACGGTTAAGCCTTCATAGCTGCGAACATTGGCAACGGTCTCTTTGAAGATCTCCTCCCAAGAGTTGTATCTGAAAAGTTCTCCTTCTCCAAGCTGATCAGCCAACCTCGCGATGATTCTCCATCCTTCCAAGGCGGTTCCAGGAGGTTCCATAGCTCTAGTTAGTCTTTGAACCCTCCTCCCTGTGCTTGTGAATGTTCCTTCGGTCTCAGCCCAGCATGCGGTCGGAAGAACAAAGTGGGCTAGCTTAGCTGTTTCGGTCATGAAGATGTCTTGCACAACTAGGAGGTCAAGCCTCGTCAACGCCTCCTTGACAAATGAAGTGTTGGGAAAAGATGCCATCGGATTCATTCCGACGATGAATATGGCTTTCATCTGTTCGCTGTGTGCTGCCTCAATCATCTCGATCAATGTTAGCCCTTTTTGTTCAGCCTTAACGTAGCCGGGATAGAATTCAGGCAGAGTTCCCATGTCGCTGGCACCCATCATGTTGCATTGGTCCAAGAGAGGAAAGATTCCGGTTCCTCGCCGTCCAATATTTCCAGTTATCAGCACGAGGTTTGCAACCCATCCAACGGCCTCAGTTCCGTTCACATGTTGAGTCAAACCGTTCCCGAGTATAATGCTAGCTTTATCCGCAAGGGCGAATGTAAGTGCAACTTTCCTGATATACTCAGGCTCAATGCCTGTGCTTGAGGATGCGATTTCAGGAGAGGAGTCGGCCACCAGCCTTTCTAAATCGTTGAGGCTTTCAGCCCTATCTCGTAGGAATTCTCTTCTTTCTAGCTTGGACTGAAAGACAGTTTGAATGAACGCCTTGATGAGTTGAACATCGGTTCCCGGGTAGATCGGAAGGTAGAAATCGGAGTGCCAACTGGTCCTAGTTCGCCTAGGGTCGACTACTATTATTTTCGCGCCCTTCTCTTTCGCCCTCAGGATTCTTCTAGCTAGGACGGGAGCGTTCTCGAATGGATTGACGCCAATGATCAGTATGCAATTAGCGTGTTCTAGATCTTCAAGAGGACCAGTGGGGTAAGGAAGCCCGAAAGATTCTCTGAGAGCAAGCATAGTTGCGGCGTGGCAAAGTCTTATGCTATTGTCTACATTGTCCGTTTCGAGAACTTTTCTCGCGAACTTCTGAACGAGGTAGTTCTCCTCGTTCGTCGCCTTTGAGGATGCGAAGATGCCTATTGACTTCCCCCCGTATTTCTCCTTGATTTCTCTGAGGCGGTTCGCAATTGTTGCTAGTGCTTCCTCCCAAGACGCTGGGCTGAACTCGTTTTCTATTCTCTTCATCGGCTCGAAGAGTCTATCGTGCCTTTGAATGACTTCGAAGGAAGTGTTCCCCTTGCTGCACAACGCCCCTTCATTGAATGGATGATCCATTGCGTAATCTATGCCGGTCACTTCGCCATTCGCGATCGTAAGGTAGAAACCGCATCCTAGTCCGCAGAACGGGCATATGCTGTATCTTCTTTCTTGCATAGTGTTAGATCCAGCTTCACAACTTTCTTCGAGTTTTTAAAAGGGTTAGAGCTGAGAGTTGCCTCCTGCACTCTTCGCAGTAATCTGAGATGTCGCTCAAATAGGTTGTCGGGACCTCCAGTTCGCTTACGTTCCGCTTTACTTCTATGTGCTGTGGAACGGGGGCGATAGTCTTCCCGCAGCGAAGGCAGCTCTTAACTTCAGCCTCAACACATTTCAGCACTTCTCTCTTCAGGAATGCTTCCAGGTCGAATATCCTTTTTATTTCGACAGCCTCCTTGGGGCAGGAGTCTACGCATTCCCCACAGGCCACGCATTTCCAATAATCAAGGGCGATCGTCCTTTTCTTCCCCGTCTCCGATATCTTCAGAGCTTCTTCAGGGCATTGGACTTTGCAGGCTGTGCAGGCCCAGCATTTTTCGGAGTCGAATTCTAGTAGACCGAATCCTTCGAGTCTCTCAGGTACTGGAATGAACCGGCGACTTAACTGTCTGTTCTGCGACAACTGACAAAGTAGGTTCTGGAAAAGTTCTAGCTTTGTCTTTTCATCATACAAGGTGATATCTCACCATTTGGGTAAAGGCCCGAATCGCTTGGCGAAAGGGCAGGCCACAGCGCAGATGTTGCAACCTATGCACGGAATGAACTTGGCTGCCTCGGCTGGGCATGTTCTGACGCATGTCGGAAACTCTCCAGCTTCAACCTTATCCTTGCAAAGATCACACTTGACTACAACTTTCCGCTGCTCATCTAGCTGCAAAATCCCAAACGGACATGCTGTGACGCAGGCGGAGCAACCGATGCACTTGATCTCGTTTATCAGAACTATCCCTTGATCCGTCTTCTCTATAGCTTCCTTCGGACAGGCTTTTATGCAAGGGTCTGTTTCGCAATGCTGACAGTGAAGAGGTACTGCGCGTTCTTCCATCGTCTGTACGAAGACCAATGGTTTACCGAAATGCTCTCTAGAGCAAGCTGCTTGACAAGACTTACAGCCGATGCAGCGGTCTAAGTCCACGAAGAAGACTTTCTTCAATACTGACCTGTATGATGCTGTAGCCAACACCGCACTACCTGTAATTTGGGTGGTAGTAAGGTGCTTTGCTATTTATTTCTGTGCTTCGGTCTTTCGAGATTTTGTTGTATGCTATTGCATTTTTAAGGTGAGGAGGGGTCGTTGAATCTTCTTCGTGTTCGCGGTCAGTTTGCGCCGGGTCCTAAGCGCTATGATGCGCTGATGGAGGATCCTTTGGTTAGCGATTGGATCAGCGTTTACCGGAGTGCGAGTACGAGGAGGAATTATCTCTCTTCGTTGTATATTCTTTGCGTTAGGTGTAAGCTTTCGCCTAGACAGCTTCTCGAGTTACATCCTGATGAGGCTCGCGGGGTCGTGATGAATGTTGTCAAGGATTATCTTAGGCAGGATAAGCTTGTTTCAGCTCGGTTGATTCAAACCGCTGTAAAGAGCTTCTATGAGAATCATGACCGCGCGATCAAGTTCAAACGCGTCGACCGAATCAGGTACGCTAGGAAGAAGGTTGCTTACGAAGCCATTCCTACCAAGGAGCAGATCTACAAGATGGCTGACGCTTTCAAGAAGCAGGGGAAGGTAAGGTTTAGGAGTAGAACGATAATCCTCTGCCTCTTCCAATCTGGCGTAAGAGTGAATTGTCTTTTGAACTGGCGTGTCGGCATGGTTTGAGAGCAGCTTTATCCTGAGATCAAGGTTCCTCTGCACTTGAAGATAACGAATGCAATAGACACGAAGCTCTCTGGCTACGGCCTCTCCCACTACTATACCTTCCTCCAAGCTGAGGCTGCCCAAGCTCTACGGGACTACTTGGACTATCGAACCAGTCAAGAAGGAGAGCTATCTGACAATGACTTCATCTTCAAACCCATACGATTCGCAAATCCTTCCGCAAAGTCTTGAACGCCTCGCCTATAGATGAAGATACGAAAGAAGCTTTGATGGGTCATAGGCTGCCTGGGTCCCGTGAAAACTACTTTGACAGCCACGACTTGGATGAGATAGCTCGCAAATACATGACCGCTGACTTCAGCGCTTCTAAGCGAACTGAGGACCTTCAGAAAGATTTGGAAGCCAGCAAGGCTGAGATCGAGAGACTGAGAGTCGGCCTAGCTTTAGCTCATTCAGGAAGGCGCATGCTCGAGGAAGAATTGGCCACGCAAGCTAGAACGCTGACTGAGCTTCGGGAAGAGATGCGTAGAATAGCCAGAGACCTCAAGAGCCTGAAGGAAGCCTGAGCAAACCCAACATTTGCAGGTCATGTAAGAAAAAATTTGGGTAGGTCACAGATCCTGGACGACCTTGCCTTTGATGTGGATGTTCCCCTCACGGTCTAGGACCGCTATCTTCTCTCCAGCATTATTCATGAATGCCAGTCCTTCCCCTTCCTCAGTAGCCTTGACGCCGTTCGCGAATTCTATGTCTCCTGTTATGAAGCCTTCGGTAGCTCTAACTTTTCCGACTACATGTAGCCGCTCAGTCGGTGCGGTTGTCCCTATGCCTACACAGCCATTATGGTTGATACGCATCGTCTCCCTACACGTTGCGGTTCCATTCTGGGTTGTGTCAAAACGAATATATGTTCCTTGGGCTGTATCAGTCCAGTTCTCAGCTGCGCATAATCTTATAGCAGACCGTTCGAAAGAACTGAATCGACTAGCTCCATACCCAATCCCATTCAGGATCAGGAGAGCATCGTCTGCTCGAGTCGCTAATGGTGAAGCCACAGTGCCTCTAGCTCGCCTCCCAATAATGTTTGATGCAACATTCCCATAAGAATCAAGGGTCAAGGCGGTGGGATCGACGATTCCAACCACATGAATCTTGAAAGCTGGGCTACCAGTACCAACACCGAACCGGCCTCCCTTGTCGACAACGCTCAAGGGAGTTCCAGCATTATTCTGCCACTCCTGAAGGTTAGCGGTTTGGTCTGAGTAGCCTCTAGCAACAATTGGTATGGCCTTTGCCACGCCTGCGTATCCCTCCACCCCTCTCCCTCCGGAAGAGTTCGACTGCCCAAATACGCCTCTATTCGTTCCAGTGGCTGCACCCGCGAATCCTTCGACACCGTTGCCATTAGTCGAGTCAGACCGCCCGTAAACTCCTCTAGTCACCCCGGCGGTTGCGTTTGCGTACCCAGCAACAGCGATCCCGCTTGTTGAGTCTGACGCTCCTCTAACACCTATGGTGTTTCCGGTCGTTGCGCTCACGTACCCCTCAACACCCCTACCCTCCGTTGAGTCCGATGATCCCCATACACCTCTGTTCAATCCGCTCTTGCCGGTTGCGATCCCGTAAGCACCTATCCCTTGAATCGATTCGGAGTGCCCATATACGCCTACAGTCGGTCCACGTGACGCAGACACATATCCCTTAACGCCTATCCCGCTCGTCGAGACCGACACCCCATGTACGCCCACAGTGCTTCCGGTGGCTGCGTTTGCCATTCCGCGAACGCCTGTTCCGTTCGTCGACTCCGATCGACCATATATGCCCCAAACGTCTCCACTGCCTGTGGTTGCGAGTGCCCCAAAAGCCCAAGTAGTTTTTCCGCTCACGCCGCGCACGCTAGAATTTAGCTGTGTTATTCTGGTACCAGTGTTGACCCAGTCGACAATCATAGGCGTAGCAATAGCTGCTTGAACTGGAGCTATCCTATCGGATCCGAAAAGTAGCGCTGCTATTCCGCCTGCCGCGCCGAGTTTCGAGAGTTTACGGATGAACCTTCTACGATCGGAAGAATCATTATTTTTCTTCTCCATTTTCACCACTCCCTTCGTGTTGGGTATTCTTCTCATCGCGCCCCTTCTCGGCGCTCCTGTATGCAGAGAAGTCAGCGAGCTCAACACACGCAAACATTGAATTTAAGGATACCAGTAGGTTGCTATGCACGTCTAGCGATTTCAAATTTTCGGAATGAACATTTGCTGGGAGATCGTGGCCAAAGAGATAAGATCAAGAGCCTGAAAGAATCCTAAGCCTACGCTCAACCTCTTCAACCTTCCTAATCCAAGACTCTATGGCCTTGGCGATCTCCTCAACTGGGTCCTCTTTCTTATCCATAGTGCTTCACCTTCCGTATTCTCTCCAGACTTGAACTGCGTTCAACATCTTCGAGAGAATTGATTCAAATTCCGTCGGGCTTGTGATGCGTAGTATTCCAAATCCACTTTCTTGGCGTAGTAAGCCAGATGCGAGAAGTCTTCCTTTAATAGACTCATAAGTGCTGACCGTCAGTCCGTTATTCGAGATATACTCCCTCCACTCTTTCACGCTGTATGGCCGCCCATCCATGTACCTCTGCCTGACATGGTTCAACAGATCCAGCGCCTTCTTCGCCATATCAACCGAGGTTACGACTATCCTTTCCTTCCTTAGATGCTTCAACCTATGAGCGTCAGACATGGGCTTGGTGGAGTATGAACGGAAGAAAAGGGACTCAAGAATCGCCTGCATATCGTAGGGCACGGCTTGCTTCAGCTTCAGAATCGTTTGAGTTTTCCTCTCTGGCATACTTCATCTATAACAAAAATAGTGAACGCTATCCAGAATATTCAGTCAAAATAGCCTAGCTATAATGGAGAGCCCCGTAGCAGAGCCATCAGGGTGTTTTGCTGAAGAGTTTCATAGAATATTTAAAGAAACCACTCGCAAGATGAAATGTGAAATCTATAATACATGAGTTATTTTAGGCAAACAATTCTTTGTGCCGTCATTTTCTTAGTAGTATTGCTGCACCTATGATCATGACCAAGCCGAGAGAGACAAAAATGGTAACAGCCGAACCGAGGAGCTTTTCGGGTACTATGAATACGAGTACGTTTACGGATATCAGCATGAACGCCACTCCCATCAGCCCAAGTGCCGTGCCGACCTGTTTGCTGCTCAATACTGGCTTGCCAAATCGATTTCTCTCGGGCCATAATCTGCACGATATGAAACCGACGAAACCAGCTGCCGCAACAATCAATAGTATCCCAACAAGATACAAGTATGCCGTATCGATGAGTGCGGTTTCATACCATAACGATGCTGAACACTACTGATGGTGCCACCTAGCACAATGACGACAATAGTGCCAAAGACTCCAAAAAGAATCGCGCCTAAAGACATAGACGACAATTTTTCTCTATTGAGTTTCATACTTACACCTTCTGAGCAAGAGCCTTATCTCTTTTCAGGCTTAATTCTTCGTGGACTTGCGGGTGGAGTGCGACATCTATGAATGATAGAAAGTTAGTTATTGCTATCTTCGTCGTCGGTCTCTTGCTTGGCGCGATTCTCGGCATAGTCTATTCGATGTATGCTGGTCGATATCAGCCAACGTCTTTTCCAAGTTATGAGATTCATTTCTCCCCGAAAGGTGGGTGTGCTGATACAGTCGTCTATTGGATTGGTAGAGCAAATCAGTCTGTCCATGTTTTGATGTATATCTTCACGTTACAGAATGTGGCTGAAGCTCTAATATCGGCTCATGATAGGGGTGTCGAAGTTAAGATCGTCTTCGATAAGAGTCAGGGTAGCAGCTACAGTCAACAGGCTCTTCTGAACGCGGCGGGAATCGAAGTGAGAAATGACACAAATCCAAACGGCATCATGCACAACAAGGTCGCGATAATCGATAATCGGATTGTCATAACCGGAAGCTTCAACTGGACGAATAGCGCCGAGAACAACAACAATGAAAATCTAATAGTTATAGATTCAGTAGATGCTGCGTCAAGATATGAATCTGAGTTCCAAAATATTTGGAGCCAGTCTCAAGGATAATTGAACCCCATGTATGCTACCTCGATCTGCGATGGACTTTTGACAATGATCTCGGGAGAACCTTTGTATAGCTTGATTATACCCGTGACTCTAACTTCTTTATCTTTGTAGAAAACCTCAGGCTGAAAAGCAAAGTTCTTCAAGTCGTCAGTGAAAATTACAGCATAGAAGTAGCCTTCGTAAGGATAATGAAAGTCAAGATAAACAGCTGCTTGTATTTTCTTGGTATAGACTATGATTCCTTCGACCGTTTTGGTCTGACCAACATACTTGCCTGCGTCCATCCAATTTATCACCTCTGGATCTGAAGGTTTGCGCGGAAGCCATTTATCCGACGGCGGGAGTTGCGGTCCCTCCTTGATCGTTGTAGTAACCGTTGTCGTGCGCTCTATTGTTGTTGTCACTGTTGTCGTTATAGTAACCGTTGGCTTTTCCCCGATAATTCGGTTAAATACTGGACCTAGAACCAGACCACCCAAAATGAAAGCTAGCAAGACTATTGCGGCAACGGCTATCCAAAGACTCTTTGATGTAGTGCCTCTCTTTTCTCGATCGCGGCCATTACAGTCAAGGTGCCACACACCTTTGTCTTTCTCCCAATAGGCCTCCTGTCCTGACGGTATCGTTCGACCGCACTTGATGCATTTCCCGTCGTACTTGAGAGAAATCCTTTTCAAGCTAGCTCGCTCCGAAAAGCTCTCGGGATATTCATAGAGATCTTTAAGGTATTAATAGCTATGGCGTCTACTAGAGCGAACGTTCCTTTGATAGAAAAGTGCCTTGAATCAGCTGATTTTCCAGTAAGACATGAAGCCTTAACAGCCCTATTCTCGTCAAAGGAGCTTGATCTCCCAGCCGAAAGATTCTGAAAGAGGGCCTGTACGCGGTCAAGTCTAATGTGACCCTCTTTCCGCGTTAAATGTGCGCTAGCACACAGAGAATAGGGTGGGCGAGGGTTCAAATCCCTCAAGTTCGCAATCCCTCACAAATACGAATTGTCCGGTGTTGTCCGGTCCTAGAAACGCATGTCGTCATGCGACGACACGTTCTCGCGCGTGAACGCTTGTCACTTGTGACAACCACGCTTAGGTTTTCTTAACTTGGGCTTGAACTCGCATGAAACACGCTCACATATTCTACAGAGCTCCGCGCCTCTCCTGATTCTGGGTGCTTTTCCCTCAGTCATTTTTTCGGCGTATAGACACTCGATCAAATCCGTTTCGATCAAACGAGGTCCTCTCGAGAACCGTTTGTTGTCACGTGACAACATTTACAAGCGCTCCGTCAAAAGGAAATGGTCTAGGTCTCGCCAGAACCTCCTCTGAAAGAGCCAAATTTGACCTATGACTGCTAACGCACCTAACGGTCCTAGGAGAAGATGGCCGATCGTAGAGAAGACTAGCGAGATGGATGCGGAGTACAGAGTTGTTACTACGAAGGTCCTCTCCGCTTCCTTCAAACTCGCTACCACTCCTCACCGCTTTCAACGATTCTTCTCCAGCATCGAGAGCAGACTGGATGACGTTCATCTTTGACGTAGACTGCGATCGGTCCCGGCTTCCGACAGCGGCTGCAAACCTCACTCATTGAGCGACAACTCTTTTTTGGAAGGAATTGCTTCATCAACGACTTTACGCGAAGGTCAGTTTGAAGACTGGACGGAAGAGTCCTAGGGTAGTCTTCAAGTGCGACGGCGATGGCGCTGTCGATGATGAACTCGTATTTCTTCACTTGGAAGCATTCCGGCAGCGATTTGACGTGACGCTCAAAGAAGCCTTCGATCAGCCTTCCAACATGATCTGAGATAACGAAGTGCTTTCTCTTGGAAAATCCTAATTCAGCTAGACGCTTCGAAGCACGATCCTTCAGCTTCTTAAGACGATCATCAATGCCTAAGTGGGCCTTCAGCTCCCAAAGTTTCGACATGAACTCGCGATAGTCACCGTTCCGCTTCTTGAACTGAGGGTTAACTGAGTTTATGGCTTGAATCAAAAGCGGAGTCGGATTCCCCTGTCCAACCCGACTGAAATTCAATCGGTTAGAAGGCATATACTCAGTCAGTTGGACCTCCTTTGGTACGACAAATCGAATCCTTCTCTCAAGTAAAAGGTTATAGGAGATCGAATAATATGATACGTGCTTCCGCTTGCCGCCAGCTCGCTGGTGCATGTCTTGGGCAACATCGCCTTACTGGTTGAAAAGCTGAGATCGGTTCTTGGCGACAGATTCCAAAGATATTCGACGATAAATGAAAGGAGAGCCTACGTCTACATCCGTAAGGAGGGTATCAGAGACTGCGTTAGAGTTCTTTTCGATCAGTTTGGAGCAAGACTGTCTACTATCTCCGCTGTTGATCGGAATTTCAAGTTCGATGTGCTGTATCACTTCACACTCGATCAGGAGGGCCTGGTCGCGAGCGTCTGCCTATCCACGCCGAAACAAGCTGCATCACTAGACTCGGTTACAGACATACTGCCAGCTGCAAATTGGATCGAGAGGGAAGTCCAAGAGCTCTTCGGGATAAAGTTCGTAGGACATCCGAGCCCAGGAAAGCTCTTGACTTCAGATGACTGGCCTGAAGACGAATATCCTCTGAGGAGAATTGGCTAGTCTATGAGCATTGAAGCGACGCTTCCCATAGGTCCTTATCATCCTGCTCTGAAAGAGCCTGAGTTCTTCAAGTTATTCTTGGATGGAGAGAAGGTTGTAGACGTAGCGATAAGGCTCGGGTACACTCATCGTGGAATAGAGTATCTAGCCCAGAGGAAGACTTACAACGAGATTCCCTTCCTCGTTGAGCGGATATGCGGAATCTGCTCAAACGTCCATCCGATGTGCTTCTGTCAAGCTGTTGAAGAAGCATGGGGGATTCAAGTTCCAGACAGAGCCAGATATATTCGCACGATAGTTGGTGAATTGGAAAGGATTCATAGCCATCTCCTTTGGGCTGGTGTCGCTGCGCACATAATAGGCTACGATACTCTCTTCATGCATTTCTGGAGGCACCGAGAGCCTGTTTGCGAAATCTTCGAGGTACTGACTGGAAATAGACAGAACTACGCGATGAACTGTATCGGAGGTGTGCGGAGGGACATAGATCCGACGAAGCACAAGGCACTCATCTTAGAGACGTTAAGTCAGATCAGGCCATCTCTCGTACGGCTGGAAAAAGCGGTGACTGAGGACCCAGTGGTCAGGGCTAGGATAGAAAATATCGGGGTCCTGTCGAAGGATCAAGCGAGAAAGCTCTGCGTGGTCGGGCCCGTAGCTAGGGCTTCGGGGCTTGCTATAGACGTTAGGAAGGATGAGCCTTATGCAGCCTACAAAGAAGTCGGGGTCGATGTTAAGGTTCTTACTGAGGGAGATGTTCTTTCGAGGACGCTCGTTCGACTGCTTGAAGCGCTGGAGTCTATAGAGATTATAAGAAGAGCATTGGACGCGATCCCTCAAGGGCCAATAAGACTCGAACCGAAACAGATAGTGCCGGGCGACGGCATTGGAAAGGTTGAAGCTCCCAGAGGAGAGGATATCCACTACGTCAGATCTAACGGGACAGATATTCCAGAACGGGTGAAGATTAGAGCGCCTTCGTACATGAACGTCCCGTCAATAGCACCCCAAATCAAGGGTGCATCTCTAGCCGACGCTTCCCTCATAATAGCAGCCGTAGATCCCTGCTTCTGCTGTACCGAACGCATAGCGTTGGTAGATGTCAAGACGAAAAGAGAATCATCTGTCGACTTCGAATCGCTAGCTCGAAGCTGGAGGAGAAAGAACAAACATCGCTGAAAGGACGGTTGCATTTGAGAACGGTCAAGCTAAGGATAATTGCGGAAGTGCTCAGATCTCTAGCGAGCAGGGCTTACACGCTCAAATATCCTAGGATTGCTTCGCCAGCCCCTCAAGGCTTCAGAGGCAAGCTTGAATACGATATTGAAAAATGCACCGGATGCGCTGCTTGCGTCCAGAACTGCCCGGCCTCCGCCCTCAAAAGTATCTCTGATGGAGACAGGAGGACTATCGAAGTATGGTATGGGAAATGCATCTACTGCGGACGATGCGAGGAAGTCTGTCCGGAGGAAGCGATAGCTCTTACAACGACTTACAGCCTGGTTACTAGACGGAAGGAGGACGTCAAATCCAGCGTTCAACTGGAGATCAGTCGATGCTCTCGATGCGGAAGGCCGATATCGACAGCGAGGCAGATAGACAAGGTTCGCCTCCAAGTCAAAGACTTGGTCTTGCCAGAAGAATACGACGCGTATATGTCATCACTATGCCTGGACTGCAGAAAGGTCGTTCAAGCAGGGCTGCTGCTTGCGGGGAGGATCTAGGCGATTGAAGATCTTCAATTGGTCAAGGAGGAAGTCGCCTTGGGCTTTTCACTTGAATACAGGTTCATGCAACAATTGTGATATCGAGATAGTTGATGTTCTGACGCCTAGATTCGACGTTGAGAGATTTGGAATACTACTCCAAGGCAGTCCTCGCCACGCTGATGTGCTTTTGGTGACTGGTCCTGTCACAAGGCAGGTTTTACCTAGATTGAAAAGGGTCTATGCGCAAGTGCCTAAACCGAATGTTGTCGTGG
>CAYOZM010000014.1:0-15576 GCA_964408475.1 uncultured Candidatus Bathyarchaeia archaeon
TTTCGTTTTGAGGTGTCTTTCTTGCCTCCAGTGGTGATGCCAAATTGTTGTGAACAGTTAGATGGGGATAAAGTGCGTAGGTTTGGAATACCATGGCTGTATCTCTTTCAGCTGGAGTCAGATCGTTTACAAGCTCATCCCCTATGTATATCTCGCCCTCGTCAGGAACCTCCAAACCAGCGATCATACGCAGAGTAGTAGTCTTCCCAGAGCCGCTTGGCGCTAGCAGCGTAACAAACTCTTTGTCAGCTACTTCCAAGTTTATATCGAATACTGGACATAATGCCCCTGTCTTCTTAGATACTTTCCTAAGCTTCACTCCAGCCATTCTTTGAATTCGCCTCTTGATGGATCATGATTTCGGAAGATGTATGTCGGACAGGTTCTATATAATCTGATGCGATTGATGCGAGGCCCGAATAATGGGATAATAAGGGCGCGATTGATTAAAGCCTCTTTTGATATAGTGCCAGTTTAGTATGCAGGGCACTTGGTATATCGATAAATACGTTCCACTACAAAAAAAGAGATACGAGCACTGCGGAATACTAAGCCGCTCTCCAAGATGCTTCAAGACTGAAGCTGCGCGCTATCTTCTTTCTAAGTAAAGAAGAAAGTGAGGCTGGATCTACTTCATTAATTCTCTGAGAAACCGCAATCCTTCCCGTGCCAGCTCATCTTGACTGGCTGCCAACTGTCTCCATATGGAGGCTGCTGTCGCGATCTCCTTTGTACCCGGTTGAAACGTCTCTATGACCATGTATCGGTTGTATCCTATGTCTTTCAATGCTTGAGCCACTTCTTTCCATTCGATATGGCCTGATCCCGGTGTTCCTCTGTCGTGCTCGCATGCGTGAACGTGGTAGAGCAAGCTTCCTGCTTCTCTAATTGCTTTGCCCAACGATTTCTCTTCTATATTACCATGGTATGTGTCAAAGTGAAGTTTAACAGCGGGGCTATCAACCTCTTTCAGCATTCTCATGCAGTCTGAGACGAGGTTGATCAATCGAGTTTCATACCGATTGAGAGGCTCGACCGCGAGAAACACGTTTTTATCTTCAGCATATTTGCCCATCTCCCTTAGCCCCATCACAGCGTACTTCCACTCTCTCTCCTTATCGCGCATAAACTTCGTCTTTCCGACACATGAATAGAGGGGACCGCAAACGATATCTGTGCCGAACTCGGTTGCGAAGTCAACGCATGTTTTGACGTATTTCTTGGCATTTTCTCTTACGGCTTTGTCAGGGTGGATGACGTCGCGATCAGGTCCCAGCACTGTGCATATGGATGAACACTCAATTCCATACGATTTGAGCGCCTCTTTCGTCTTCTTAACGTTGATTTTCTTTGGATTTTCAATTGGGATTTCAATCCCATCGAAATCTATCTCCTTCGCCTTTCCGATAACGCTTGGGTCAAACGGATAGACCCAAACCCAGCTTGAGACTCCGATTCTTACCATATTTCTAATCCCGCCATTTTTCTGAGCATCATAGTAACTGTAATGAACTAATAAAACTATTCAGTCTACCGAAAGTCTTTTTTAACTTCGAACCAAACTGTAGAACGGTGATTCTATGGGAAAGTTCAAACTTGGTTGCGGCAGTTGGCCGTATATGTTCCCACCGTATGATGCGCGACCTTATACGTTGGAAGAATGCCTTCAGATGATCTCTCGACTGAAGTTCGATGGCGTGGAGCTGTCCGGCTTCAAACCGCATGCGCACCCTGATCTATACCGCAAGAAGTCCGATCGTGAAGATCTCAGATCGAAGATAGCCGGTTACGGTCTCGAAATCGTTGGGATCGCAGCCGACCTTTCAGGGAATCCGATCGCATCGCCTTATTCAGATGTGAGAGAAGCACATGAGAAGAGCTTTGACACATTCCTCCAGTTTTGCCGAGACCTAGATATTAAGTCGATGAGAGTTGACACGGTCTCTGGCCCAGAAGGGGTTCTCGGTGTTGCCTACGAGACCGCTTGGAACCGTGTTGAAACGGCTTTCAAGAAGTATTCGAGAAAGGCTGAGGATGCAGGTGTGATTCTTGTCTGGGAGTTTGAGCCTGGGTTTATGTTGAACAAGCCTTCTGAAGTCGTCAAGCTTCTGAAAGCTGTTAACCATCCTAACTTCAAAGCTATGGTCGATACCTGTCATGCACATTGCTGCGGGATAGGGCTCAACCAATCACCTCCACTGGACATAATAGATCTGCCGCTCAGCAAGATAGCTGCTGAATTGATAACTCGGCTTAAAGGCATGATAGGACATGTTCACCTGATCGACAGCAATAACACTCTCAATCCGCATAGGACTTCGACTCACGCTCCCTTCGGAAAAGGAGTTATAGATTTCGACGAGGTAATGAAGGCCCTCAACGGAGTTGGTTACAGCGGCTGGCTCGCACTAGACCTTTGCTTCTGGCCGGATGCTTGGGAGCAGACAGCACCTTGCAAGCAATTCATGGACCGCTTGGTTGCCAAATACAGATAATTACAGGAGTGCGATGAACTTGGCTAGGAAAATGAAGGCTGCTTTACTGTATGGTCCAAGGAAAATCAAGGTTGAGGAGAGAGAGGTTCCTAGGCTCGGCTCGAACGAAGTACTACTGCGTGTCAAGGCGGTCGGAGTTTGTGGGTCTGACGTTGCCTATTACCGACGCGGAAAGGCTGACGTGCCTCCACCGATGGCACTTGGACATGAGTTCACAGCGGAAATAGTCGAGTTGGGTGAGTTTGCTGAGAGGCTCGGACTGCTCGGCGAAGGCGAGCAAGTAGTCGTTGAGCCAGTCCAATCATGCGGTGTATGCTCCGCGTGCAAGAACGCGATGCCGAATCTCTGCATCAAAATGGTTGTTCTGGGAGTGAATGTGGACGGAGGCTTTAGCGAGTATTGCAAAGCATTCTACAATTACATACATCCGTTACCCGACCGTGTATCGTACGAAGAAGGAGCGTTCACCGAACCTCTCGCCTGCGCAGTCTATGGGGTAAGAAAAATGAAGATTTCTCCAGGCGACTTTTGCGTAGTGGTTGGGCCAGGGCCCATAGGGTTGATGATGGTCCAATACGTCAAAGCTTCTGGAGCCGGTAAGGTCGTGCTTGTAGGCACAAGGGACTATAGGCTGAAGATGGGAGTGAAGTTGGGAGCAGACTATGCAATCAATGTTAGAGAGAAAGAATCAGAGTTTTATGCAAGAGACCTCGCTGAAAAGATTTTCGAATTGAATGATATGAAGGGAGCTGACGCGGTCATAGTCGCCACTGGTGATAAAGAGGCCAATCAGCAAGCCCTACGGATGGGAGGAAGCCGATCCAGAACAGTATTCTTCGGGGGTGCAGGGTACAGCGCAGAAGATTCCGTGTCGCTCAATCTTTGGGATGGAACACTAGCCGACAAGGAGATAGCATTCTCTTGGCTTTCACCGTTTACATTCCCTGCTGCGCTTAAGGCCATCAGCAGAGGGCTTGTCAAGGTTAAGCCGTTGATCACGCATACATTTCCTCTCGAGAGAACCGGTGAAGCCATCGAAACAGCTGAGAAACGTCTTGGGAATGCCGTCAAGGTACAGGTAAAACCTTGAGAGCTGCAATCAGGTCTTCTCATGCCCGTATGAAAAGAGTTGCCAAGATGCTCTTCAAGGCGGTCTAAAGCCTGGGCAGATAGGTTGCCCTAGACTGAGATGTTTCAGTATCGCAGCCGCCCTCCGTTCCAGCAACCCTTGCTACTATATAGCTATGAAGGGGAGTCCGGGAAAACAATGCGGTGGGAGTTTTTTTAAAGAAAAGCGGCCTAGAAACGCGCATGAAATTCAAAAGTTAGCGCTGATGAGGAGATGCGGCTGAGCTGTCTTCTATATTATTGTATTTTGGGTTTTTCTGTCGAAGACATGCATCTTATTCTTGTCAAACATTATCCAAGCAGTGTCGCCGATGTTGGCTGTGAAGTCAGGCGCGCTTCTGGCTTTCACTATCCAGTCCCCCACCTTCAGGTTGATAATCAACTCCGAACCTAAAGGTTCAATGACATAGATCTCTGATTTGATCAACTCACCAGGTATGCGCTCTTTCCGAACCGAGATATCCTCTGGTCTCAGCCCAAGGATAAGCTCGGAACTCGTTGCCTTTTCTTTTATTATGTCTTTAAGCTCTGACACATTTACTGTGAATGTACCTGCGTCGAGGATAGCTGTTCCATCCTTCTCCACGAAGCTGCAGTCTATGAAATTCATGGGCGGGGTTCCTATGAATCCTCCTACGAACGTGTCGACAGGTTTGTCGTATATCCCTTTCGGCGCCTCGACCTGAAGTATTTTCCCATAGTTCATTATTGCTATTCGATCTGACATCGTCATCGCTTCAACTTGGTCATGGGTTACGTAGATGAGCGTCGTGGCGAGCTTCTTCTGGAGTCTGATAAGTTCGGCTCTCATATAGACTCTCAGTTTTGCATCGAGGTTCGAAAGAGGTTCATCCATCAAGAAGACCGAGGGATGTCTGACTATAGCTCTCCCTAACGCCACTCTCTGTCTCTCGCCTCCGCTAAGCTCCTTAGGCTTCCGCTTCAGGAACTTCTCTATTCCTAGCATCTCAGCGGTCTGCTTAACCGTTTTCTCTATCTCCTGCTTTGGGACCTTCCGGATCTTCAGCGGGAAAGCGATATTGTCGAAGACCGACATGTGAGGATACAGCGCATAGCTCTGGAAGACCATTGCGATATCTCTATCCTTAGGAGGCAGATCGTTCACGACTCTGTCGCCTATCCTTATGTTTCCTCTCGTCAGAGTTTCCAGCCCGGCTATGAGACGAAGAGCAGTTGTCTTCCCTGAACCTGATGGACCGAGGAAAGTCATAAATTCCTTGTCATCAATCGTTAGACTTACATCATCAACAGCCTTCACATCGCCGAAGTGCTTGCTTACGCGATCTAGAACAACTTCAACCATCTTCTTACATCCCAGTGAAATTCTTGCTTCAACCGATAACAAAGAGCCGTTGAACACATATATCTATTTTTCTGATAGTTGCAGCGGCGTAAGGTGGGCAATCGAAACAACGTTGATGAAGATTAGAGTTCAGGGTGATTCCTCCATCAAAAGTATGACAAGAAATCATCGTGAGGAATTCACTTAGTGGAATTTTGGTCCGATTGTCTTTGAAGTCGATTCTTTAGATTTCGCTGGTTGCTCCTTCCGCACCTTCTCCCGGTTCCTTTGACGGAGTTTTCTCTTCCCTGCTCTTCGTAGCCGCTATCAAATCATCTATTTTTAGAATCATACTCGCAGCCTCGCTCGCAGACTTCAACGCCTGCACCTTTACAGCGAGCGGTTCGTAGACGTTACGCTTTGCCATGTCCGCGACTATCCCGTTGAAGGGTTCGACACCCGCGCAGATACGTCCTTTATCATGCTCAGCTCTCAATTGAACCATTATGTCAATAGGATCCAGACCAGCATTTTCAGCCAATATCATAGGTATTGAGTCTAGCGCCTCAGCGAAAGCTGCAATAGCCAACTGCTCTTTTCCGGCAAATTTCTCGGCGTACTTCCTCAATCTTCTTGCAACTTCAGTTTCGGCGGCGCCGCCTCCCACAACTACCAGCGGTTCTTGAATCACATCCTTCACAACGCACAATCCGTCGTGTATGGCTCTCTCAGCTTCGTCAATTATTCTCTCAGTGCCTCCTCGAATGAGTATAGTGACTGACTTTGGGTTTCTACATCCCTCTATGAAAGTCATCTTGTCCTCCCCGACTTTTCTTTCATCTACGAGCTTGGCAAATCCTAGGTCACTCGATTTTAAATCATGAGTATTTGTCGCGATCTTTCCTCCAGTCGCTTTCGCGATTTTCTCTAGGTCTGACTGTTTAACTCTACGTACAGCTAAGATACCGTTCTTCGCCAGAAAATGTTGAGCAACGTCACTTATCCCTTTCTCGCATATGAGTACTTTGGCGCCGGTTCGCTTAATCTTATCAACCATTTCTTTGAGCATTGTCTCCTCTTCATCGAGGAAAGCTTTCACTTGGTCAGGGTCCTCTATATTGATCTTTGCGTCGAATTTTGTCTTCTCCACCTCAAGAGCACAATTCAGTATGGCGATTCTTGCATTTTCTACTCTCCTCCGCATTCCGGGATGAACAACTTCTTTATCGATAACAATTCCTTTGACATATCTTGTGTCCGTCAGAGATTCTCCAGGTTTCTTTTCAACTTTAACATCATCGATGTCCACTTTATAGCCTCTTGGAATCTTCTCAGCCACTTGGAGGATTGCTTTCACCGCAAGATCAGCCATTGATTCTTTGTATTCGGCCAGTATCTTGCCAGCCATAGATACGACTGCGACTTTTTTGAGCAAATCCTTCTTCCTCGGGTCGACCTTAACAGCTATCTTTTGCAAGTAATCCAGCGCCTTTTCTACCGCTCTTCGATAGCCATCTACGATAATAGTTGGGTGAACACCTTTCTCAATCAAGTCCTCTGCTTTGCTAAGCAGCTCACCTGCCAGGACAACAGCCGTCGTAGTGCCGTCCCCAACCTCATCATCCTGTGTCTTGGCAATTTCAACCATCATCTTCGCAGCCGGATGTTGCACATCCATCTCGTCCAGAATTGTTGCTCCATCATTTGTGATTGTAACGTCACCATAACTGTCCACAAGCATCTTATCCATTCCCTTTGGACCCAAAGAACTCTTGACGGCTTCGACTATGATTCTTGCCGCGGTAATATTAGCATGTAGAGCTTCTCTTCCTCTTGCCCGTTTTGTCCCCTCTTTCAGAATTAGCACAGGCGGGCCTGCTGGCTCAGCTGCAGCCAATCTTGTCACTCTCCTAAATGATTGGAAGCTTGAGACATTGCCTATTTGTGTTTTTCTGCACTCCCGCTCGTAAGCCTCACTTCACAGCAGCCTGCATTTGGCGTCTTCTTCGACCATTGTTAGGACCTGCGCTGCAGAGGACTTCGCTTATTCCCAGCTATGGATAGAACAGTTGTTCGCAAAGATATCGGATACTACACGTTAACATTTATTTGGCAAGCGTGTTTTTCTCTTAAACATCGTGGTAGTTCGAGCATGGCGGTGTCTAGGATTCCGATCAGCCTTGGGCCTTTGTCTCTCCTTAAGCATGACACACGGAGGATTAGCGGGCCTAACGCTCGGATGAGCAATATTGCGGTCGCGGGGATAATGGCGGAAGCCCTTAGAACGACGCTCGGACCTTGCGGAATGAATAAGATTCTCGTAAGCGCGGGAAATGAATTGCAGATAGCAACTAGTGGAGCGGCCATTTTGAAAGAGATAGACAAGGACCCGGCTGGCTTTAGACTTAAGCACCCAGTTGCGAAAATGATGCTTGAAGCAGCGAAGATGGCCGACTGCGAAGTCGGTGACGGAACGGCGACCACGGTGGTTCTCATCGGAGAGATGCTTAGACAAGCGGAATCTCTTTTGCTAGAGGGAATCCACCCTTCAACTATCATTTCAGGCTACCGCAAGGCGGCTGTCAAAGCTTCGCAGCTTCTTGACGAACTGTCTAGCAGAGCCGATTTGACTGATTTCGGAACTCTGCGCAATATTGCCGTAACCTCTATGAACGGTCGAGCCATAGGAGTTGCGAAGAACCATTTTTCGAGCATAGCAGTTCGGGTAGCAATGCAAATTGCTGATAAGAAAGCGAAGAAGAATCCTGTGGATATCGACCATGTTAATATTGTCAAGAAGAGGGGGAAGAGCCTCCTAGATACCGAATTGATACAAGGAGTTATCCTTGATGATAATTTTGTCGCGCTTCCTAGTATGCCGAAGCGTTTGAGATCTGCGAAGGTTGCGCTTATCTGGTGTCCGATAACCATTGAGAAGACTTCTGTTAACCCGGAGTTAAGGATCAAAAAGCCTTCTGACATCAAAAGGTTTCTAACCGAAGACAGGAAAATTCTGGAATCCATCGTCAATAGAATAAAAAGGTGCGGAGCGAAAGTGGTTGTCTGTCAAAAGAAAGAGGTCGATGACGTTGCTCTGCATCTCTTCGCCAAAAAAAGGATAATGGTTGTTAGGAGAGCGACTGAAAAGGAGATTAGAAACCTTGCGAGGTCGACTGCTGGGAAGATCGTGATGGACGTAAATGATCTTAAGAGAAGCGATCTCGGTCAAGCTCAGCTTGTTGAAGAAAAGAAGATAGGGATTAGCAAGATGGTTCTTATGAAGGCGGGAGCGAAGACAAAATCGGTCAGCGTACTGATTCGCGGGGGTTTCGAGAGAGCGCTTGAGGAGGCTCAAGGCGCGATCGATACTGCCATCCGAGTGGTTTCAGAAGTGTTCAAAGACAATAGGATACTTCCAGGAGGCGGAGCTATTGAGGTAGAAATAGCACGGAGACTCCTTAAATACGGAATGAGGTTCCCGACAAGGGAACAGTTATCTATAAGCGCATTTGCAAGTTCGCTTGAGGTTATTCCGAGAGCATTAGCGGAGAATGCTGGGCTTGACTCGAATCAGATATTGACATCGCTGAGAGCTGCACATGCAAAACTAAGTGGAATCTCACATGGCGTGGATGTTACAAGAGGAGGAATCGACGATATGAGAAAACTCGGCGTTCTCGAACCTCTCTCCGTAAAGAAATACGCTCTAAAGATTGCTGCTGAAACTGCGGCAATGATCCTTAGAGTAGACGAGTTTATCGCTGCAAAGAAGATTGAAGTTGGCGTAACAGGCCCGGTTAGATAGACGAAGAAAACACATTCTCAGTTAGGATTCACAGTTTTGTTTAGTGCTATGCACCTCTAATAGCTCCGAGCGTCAGCCCTCTCACCAAGTACTTCTGCAAGAAAAGAGCTATCAATATCTCAGGTAGAACGCCTACAAGAGTTACGGCGCATATAGCCCCCCACAATATAGAGTGACCATATACAAGACCTGGAATGACGACTGGAAGAGTCTTGACCGTCCAGCGAGTAAGCACCACTGCAAATAGGAATTCGTTCCATGAGAATATGAAGCAGAACAGCGCTGTTGCAACAAGTGCTGGAGCCGTTAATGGAAGAGCAACCCTTACAAATGCTGTGAACGTTGAGCAACCGTCAATCATTGCTGATTCTTCCATATCCTTGGGCAAGTCTTCAAAGAAACCTTTCATCATCCAAACAGCAAACGGAAGGTTGAAAGCTGCATACGTCAAGACTAGGGCTTGGTACGTGTCGAGCCACCCAATCATTTTCCAGAGGAGGAAAAGTGGGATTGCGACTGCTATGGGAGGAAGCATTCGACAAGACAAGATCCAGGTCGCCAAACTTTCGCTTCGCTTGAATTTGAATCTCGCAAGACTGTATGCGGTGGGGGTTGCGATTGCAAGTACTAGTAACGTGTTCGAAGAAGCTACGATTGAACTATCCGTGATGCCCTTGATTCCCCAAAGGTCGAGCAACCCTATCCGGTAGTTGGTTAGAAAAGCTTGCCCGGGAATGAAAGTTGGGGGATAGGAAAATTGCTCGTAGTACACTTTGAACGAAGTTGATACCAACCAGTAGAATGGGAAAATGAAAAAGATGAGCGCCACTGCGAGGATTATAATTACAGCAGCGTTTTCGAGGAGATTTCTCCTTAAAGCCGTTTTCTTCACATTCACTCCTCTCTTTATTCTAGCGTTCGCCTCGCCTCACGAATCTGAGGAAGATCGTAGTAAAGAGTGTAACGATCAATAGGATTATGTATGAGAGTGCGGATGCGTACCCCATCTTGAAGAACCTGAAGCCGTTCAGATACGTGTAGAAGCTGGCCACTTCTGAAGAGGTTCCTGGACCGCCATATGTCATTAGATACACTAAGTCGAAAATCTTGAATGCATCGATCGTCCTGATCAAGATAGCAACGGCGATCGCTGACCTGAGTAGAGGAAGCGTAACGTCCCTGAATGTTTGCCATCGACCGGCGCCGTCTATCTGCGCTGCCTCATAAGGTTCCACTGGAATAGACTGGAGCCCCGCCAAGAGCACAAGCATCATGAAGGGTGTATACTGCCAGCAATCTGTAACAATCACGCCGAGTAAGGACAAACTGGGATCCGCAAGCCACTTTATTGGTGCTTCATGAGTTGTCAGCCTCGTAGCCTCGAGAATGTAGTTGAAGGGTCCATATGATACGTCGTAGAGCATCCACCAGATGTACCCAGTTGCGACTGGAACAATCATCATGGGTAAGAGAACGACAGCGACGATGAAGCTCCTTCCTTTGAAAGATCTATTGAGAACCAGCGCTAATGCGAGGCCGAAAAAGAATTGTATCGTTATAGTCGAAGCAACAAATATGAACGTGTTTGCGATCGCAATCAGAAACCTAGAGTCTTCGAAAAGGATTGTCCAGTAATTCTCCAGGCCAACGAAACGAAGCTCAATAGGCCGCCCCAACTCGTAGTTCGTCAAACTAATGGAGAGAGAATATACAAGTGGAAATATAGTTATTGCAAGCAACGTTACGATGCAGGGCAGGAGAAACAGAATTGGAATACGTTTCTCCTTTATTCTCAATTGCCAACCACTTTTGAAAAAAAGAAAAAGGGGTTTAGGGTCTACTTCAGTAGACCTACCTTCTTCCAGCCTTCTTTAAGATCAGCCCACATCTTCTTCTGAGAGTCGCGTCCGAGTCTATCTGTAATCTTCTCCCATTCGGCCGCCGATCTATCAAGAGCATCCTTTGGAGAGATCTCGCCAGCCAAACAACTCGAAATATTGATGCTCAACTCATCGTAGTATTCAAACGTACCAGGAATGGTAAGCTCAGGGAATCCGTGTTCAATATTCTTTCCTGCAGTTTCTAGATATATCTCCAGCGTAGGCCAGTTTATCGGAGCGGTCTCAATATCTTCCTTCCATCTTTGCCGCCATAGCTCCGGGTGTTGAGTTTGGTATGTTCTGTATAGGTCAAGACCTGTTCTCGGGTCCGCCACCCAATTGATACCCCATCTGCTTTTCTCAGCTGCCAAGTAGTGTATCAAGCGATAAGCGGCTTCAGGGTTCTTGGAGAATTTCGAAATCGCCATCACTCTTCCCCAAGCCAAATTTCCACGTTGGTTTAGCGTACCGCCCACGTCAAATCCCGGATCGACCTCATACTTCACTTTCCCAACTACCTTTGAGAGAGCAGGGTCCTCTGACTTCTTTCCGATACACGGCCACTGTACGAGGAAGGCGCACCCACCTAGAATAAACGCGTCCTTGTGTTCATCGTATCCAAACTTTAGTACGCCTGGCGGACAGTACGGGATGACATCCTTCATGCTTTGTAGAGCCCGAACTCCTTCTTCCTTATTTATTAAAGGATGCATATCATCGTCGAAATAGATGCCTCCCGCAGAGCCGAATCGACTGAAGAACCACCACTGATTGTTGCCTCTCCCAGCGTTCTCGGACGTACCGTACTCAACAGGAGAGTCGGGATTTTGGGCTTTGGTGAAGAACTTTGCGGTATCAACATTCTCCTTGTCGTAGCGCATGCCCTTTGCTGTTAGATCATAGCCGTACGTTGCCTTGAATTTCTCTTTCAAACCAGGATCTTCGAAGACATCGCTTCTATAGTAAAGATTGAAATGGTCGCCATCTTGCGTGATAGCGTACTTCTTGCCGGCTAAACTGCAGTACAATTCTCTGAAACAACTAATGATGTCGTTCCAGTTCAAGCTCCATTTGGCTTCATATTCATCGATCGGAAGAATGTATCCCCCTGCATAGAAGTCCCCTCCCGCTGGTGGCGGAAACATGACCACATCGTAGGCGCCAGTTCCAGTGGCGAAATCCGTCATTATTTTCTCAACGACCTCTGCGAATGGAACTCCAACGATGTCGTATTCTATTCCAAGCTCATTCCTGATTGGTTCTTTACTCCAGTATAAGGGCTGTTGGTTATGACCTGCATCGCCTATTACCGTTAGTTTGACACCTTCATACCGCTTCTCTGTTGGCGTAGGTGTTGGTGTAGGAGTAGGTGTGGGTGTGGGCGTAGGTGTAGGAGTTGGCGTAGGCGTCGGCTTTGTTGCCTCATAAATGCCGTATGCTGCAGCCCCTGCAACGACCACGACAACGGCTCCTCCAACATACTTCATGTAACCTCGTCTACTGACCTTTTCCGTTTCACTCAAAACCGTATACCTCCATTTTCCAACTTTCATTGCTGTTTCTACGTATTTACGCCTTGCGGTACTTGCGTTATCCTATCTTGGCAATTCCCAGTTCTCTATTCGCTTTCAGATCTCTTCTCTTAGTATCTCCCACCCTTCGTCGCTTGTTAAGAGATACGAATACGCTAGGGAAGGGTTCCTGACGACCAAATCAAGCTCCTTGAGGCGTCTTTCCCTCTGTTTCTCATCCTTCACCATCAGTATTTCATCCACTTCCTTCAGGACTATTTTTTCAAGACCAATCTTGACTCTTTCTGAACTTGCTTGAGAGTCTGTGAACATCCCAAATTTTTCATATAAGTTCGTCAGTTGAATTGATGATTCAAGGGTCAGCGCTACCAAGTCCTCTCTCTTCAAACCCTTGGTCTCATAGTTTACCCAGTACTTCCAACTTGGAAATGACATACCGCTAATGTGGTCAGCTAGGTTGCTGAACCTCACAACATAGCCGTAATGACTTGGGTTGTCGAATGCGGGGGAGCTAGGGTCAAGTACAATCATCGGGCAGAATCCTACTCCCACCGAGACTCTGCCAGGCTCGTTCGCTTGTAGCAACTTGTCCCACAAAGCCCAGGTGTTCTTCAACGTTTCTCTCGTTTCTTCGGCCAGACCTATCATAAAGAAGGCTGCAAGTGAAAGCCCGTACTTCTTTGAGGATTCGACAGTTGCTAGGAGTGCGTCATTAGGGTAGGCCCTGCCGTGCGGCTTCCGGACGTACTCATCTCCAGAGTCGGGGGAGATTCCCATCCCCAACTCATCTGCTGGTTTATAGTCTGATAATGCCTTCAGAAATTTATCGTCAGGAGGGTAAAAAAGCTCGATGGTAACGTGGTCTATATTTGTCCATTTCTCCTTATGAAGTCTCTCAATCAGTTCTTTCCAGTATCTCTCGCCGCAGATCCTCATGTCTTGGAACATAAACACAGAGTTTATTCCTCTCTCATCCAGTCGCTGAAAGTCTTCCACCAATTTGTCAGAGCTCCTAATCGCAAGCTTCTTTCTCTTCATCAATTTTTCATAGCTGTATGCCGACCCTCCACATGTCGAACAGTTGAAAATGCATCCTCTGCAAACCGGTATATTCCACAGTCTCAGACTCTCGAATCCCACAGTCGTAGTTAATACACGTTCACAAGGCTCAACGAGCTCAAGCCTAGTAAATTCAAACTCATCTAGGCTTTCCGGCACCTCCATGTAAGGGTTGATACGAACGTCTCCCGTTTTGTCAACATACGTAAGGTTAGGCACATTGGAAAGTTTCGCACGTCCATCCAGTTCCTGCATCAGTCGAAGCATCGGATGTTCCGCTTCTCCTCTTAAAACGAAGTCGACGCACCGCCACTTTGAGACTATCTCGACGTCGAATGCTGTGGCTGTTAATCCTCCTAATACTACTGGGGATTCGGGATGCAGTTCTTTGCACAGCTTCGCTATTTCCATTGCTCCTTGAGCGTGAATGCACCAGTGAAGATCGATGCCAAAGACTTTCGCTGAAATGGATTTCAGGTATGATTCGACATCTAGATTCGGTTCTGCAAGCATCTTCTCTCCCAAGTTCAAAACTCTGGCTTTGTAGCCGTGTCTGTCGAGAAAATCAGCTATGCTGAGAAGACCTACCGGAAACATAATGAAAACAGGAGTATAAGGCACGGTTCTTGTGATCGGGCCCAAAAATAGAATACGTTTTCTAAAGTCATAGACGCTTGGCGGGTGAATGAGAACTAAGTCGTATTCCAATACCGGTCTTTTCCTCTTCGAGCCGAAATCCCGCTCCTATGTATTTAACTATATCGCGGAGCCGCAAGTCGGCGGAAGTCATACATGGCGCCACAGGTCTTAAATGAAGGGTTCTTCGATGTGCTGGCTTGACCGGAACGGTCAGAGCATCCCTGAACTATTCGCGGCCACAGATCGGCAAGATCAAAAGGGAAAAATCATTCACAGAACTTGACTACCGACCTCTTCCTTTCCACCATTTTAAATAAGACCCAATTCGCATATCTAGGGTCTGGTGCTAAGAATGCACACTGCAACCTATATTCTCGAGCACCTCAAAAATGAGGATGTAAAGTTTCTCTTTGGCATTCTTGGACGCGGAATAACCCAAAGGGCGAGCTACGGGATGCTGCAGTAACAAATGATCTTCTAAGCCGTTCTAGCTATGCATAGGTGTGTACTGATGAAGGCCGTCGTCAAAACCAAAAAGGGTGTCGGATTCATCGAGCTACTAGATATACCCAAACCAGAGCCCGGTCCGAACGAGGTTCTTGTCGAGGTAAAGGCAGCTGGCATATGTGGCACAGACATCCACATCTACCGTGACGAGTTCACATATAATCCGCCTGTAGTATTAGGCCATGAGTTTTGCGGCATCATTGCTGATGTAGGAAAAAACGTTGAAACTTGGAAACCTGGGGATAGGGTGACATCAGAGACTGCTGGGAAGATTTGTGGGCAATGTCGCTATTGCAGAACAGGGAGATATAACCTCTGCCCCGAAAGGCGCGGTTTGGGATACCATTTGAACGGAGCATTTGCTAAATATGTCGTGATCCCGCGGCCTGAGATCCTTCATAAACTTCCGGATAACGTTGACTTCGTATCTGGCGCTCTTTGCGAACCGTCGGCTGTTGCGACGCACGGAGTGATAGAATTGACGAAGATTTCTCGCGGCGACTTTGTAGCTGTCCTGGGTGAAGGCCCACTCGGTCTGTTAGCTCTCCAAGTTGCGAAGAGCGCGGGAGCAGGTATAGTCGCGGTAACAGGGATGATAGAAGCTAGGCTGGAGATGGCGAAGACTCTCGGCGCAGACTTGACTGTAAACGTGGAACAAGAAGATCCTGTAAAGATAGTAATGGGCTTGACTGAAGGGTATGGAGCTGATGTTGTCCTAGAATGTTCGGGCTCGCCAATTGCTGCTAGGCAAGGGCTCCAGCTGATCAGGAAAGGGGGAAGTTACACTCAACTAGGCCTATTTGGGAAACCGATCGAGGTAGACTTCGATCAGATCGCATACAAGGAACTGCAGGCGACAGGAGTCTTCAGTCAAAAGTGGAGTGCATGGGAGACCGCGCTAAAGCTGTTAAGTTCAGGCAAGCTACTTGCCAAGCCGCTGGTTACACACATATTCCCGATAACGAAATGGCAACAAGGCTTCGACGTCATGGAGAAGAAAATTGGAATAAAGGTTGTGTTAACGCCAGTGGATTGAGGAGTCGTTTGGGAACTTCTCTAGATACCTCCTTGGTGCTACAAGATCGCCTCAGGGGTCATGTAACGCATCGTAGTTCATAGGCACGTATCTCTCTTCTTGTAGCGATAGTGTTGAATGCTTGTCAAAGTAGCCTCAGGACGACGGTAGCTTGTCCAATTTTAGTTCTGCCAGTTTCTGGGGCGTTGGAAT
>CAYOZM010000014.1:15676-19637 GCA_964408475.1 uncultured Candidatus Bathyarchaeia archaeon
AGGACGACGGTAGCTTGTCCAATTTTAGTTCTGCCAGTTTCTGGGGCGTTGGAATGCCATTGGAGTCCCAACCTCTCGCGCCATAATATTCGTCAAGCATGGCATCAAGGTCAGATCTGGAGATAAAATGCCCTTTGGGGACTGCATCTGGCAGAGGTTCGTTCATCACCTTGTGGGGTAGGACATCATCGGCCCGCGAAAGACCTTCCCTCAAGTTGAAAAGTCTCGTAAGATTCCATATTCTCTCACCCGTCTTCTTGAAGGATTGTTCATCAAATTCGAAACCTGTCGCAACTGCCAACAGCTTCGCGTAATCGCTTTCATTCAGCGCATAGCCGACGTTTACGCATAGTACTAGAGACATGACTGCGGCAACCGTATTCTGCACCTTCGCGGTCTGCTCGCCCTTGCCAGCAAGCTGGAATCTATCGAACTTAGGGGGCCCACCTACGCCGACCTCATCGCCTACGATCCAAGCCCTCAAATGGCAGCCACCTCTATCCGAAGTAGCGTAGGCTAAACCGTGTCCGACGCAACCCCGCGGGTCATAAGCTGGGAGCTCAAGGCCCTTTACATGGATCGCCAGTTTATCGGCTCCTCGCCCGATTTTCCTCGACGCCTCCTTAACACCTTGCCCGAGCAGTGAGCCTAGACCTTTTCCGTTTGCTATCTGATCGATCATTTCCACTACAGCATCCCCGTTGCCGAACCTAAAGTCTGGAATGCCAATATCCTCATCTCTGATTAGACCAAGCTCACGACATTCCATAGCAAATCCGACAGCAACTCCAGTAGAAATTGTGTCCAGACCCAATTCGTCACACTTCGCGTCAGCCATCGTCACGGCCTCCAAGTCGTCGACACCGCAGACCGGCCCAAGAGTATCGGTGGACTCGTACTCCGGCCCCTCTATGGTCAACCCGGCGTAACGGCCTTTCTTGACCCTGTTAATCTTCTTATCTGCAATTGGACAGCCGAAGCAAGCTCTGTCTTTAATCACCTGCTCCTTGCGCATCGTTTCTCCACTCACATTATCGGCGGTTGGGAGTACTCCTGTACGCCAATTCTTGGTCGGAAGTATACCATGCAAGTTCATGATATTCACGAGAACCGGCGTCCCATACTTGGATTGGCTCCCTTCAAACTGCTCACGCCTGATCCCCACGACGCTATGTTGCCACAGCTTCCTATGACATTCCATAGCGACTTCACGGAAAGTAGCTGGATCATGAACCTCAACGCCGCCTGTTCCCCTAACAGCAACCGCCTTCAGCTTCTTGCTGCCCATGACGGCGCCTGCGCCGCCCCTGCCGGCTGCTCTATGTCTTTCCGATATTATGTTGGCAAGTTTCACAAGCCTTTCTCCTGCTGGACCTATACAGGCGACTGATAAATCACCGTGTCTTCGTCTTATTTCATCGTACGTTCTCGACGTGTCTAAACCCCAGAGGTTTGAGGCATCGCGCAATTCAACGTGATCGTCGTCAATCAATAAGTAAACCGGTCTCTCGCTGGCGCCTTTGAGGACCAAGAGATCGTACCCTGCATATTTCAGTGACGGTGCGAACATGTGACCTCCAAATCCTGAGTCTAGAAAGATGCCGGTCAATGGAGATTTCGTTATAACAGTTGTTCTTCCGGAGGTTGGAGTCAAGGTTCCGGTCAATGGCCCTGTCGCAAAGATAAGAATGTTCTTAGGGTCCAAGGCATTTATTCTAGGCGGTACTTCGCTGTATAGAATCCTTGCGCCTAACCCCTTACCACCTATGAAATCTAGCGCTAGGTCTTCAGCAAGCTTCTCCTTTCTGCTCGACCCCGATGTGAGATCAACGTACAAGATAAATCCCACATATCCTTTCATTAAACCTTCTCTCCAGTGGGTCTGTTCGTTACATTTTCTACGGTTCTCGTTGGAGACTCAAACTTCAATGCCTTCGGAGGGCATAGCGTTACGCACTCGGGGTTGCCGCCACAAAGATCACACTTCATAGCGATGCCTGATGAAGGATTCATCTTTATCAAGCCCCAAGGGCAAGCGTCAACACAAAGCCTACAGCCTGTACACGCGGCTTCGCTAACTACCAGAGCCCCCGTCTCCGCTCTCGCGATCGCATTTGCCGGACAGACTCGTGCACAAGGCGCATCATTACATTGGTAGCAAACTATCGGGCGCTCAGTAGCCGGATATTCGTGGACTACTCTTATCAATGCCAGCGATGGGGCAAAAATACGAAGCTTGGCAAAGGAACACGTTAGCTCACAGATCTGACAGCCACGGCACTCGCTAAAATCGACTGATAGGAGCTTCCTCAACAAGATTTGCGCCAGCAATGTGCGGTTTACGAGTTAGTATATTTAAGAATTTCAGTCTGATCCTTGACGAAACGGATGAGACGCTCCATAAGGTTCCCTCTCAAAACGTCGTAGACCAAGCTTGGAGGAGTGGGAGCACATATATATGAAGTCCAGCTAACAGAAATCTTGGTGACCGGAGACCTTGATTGAAAAAATCATCAAAGCCGAAAAGTTAACTCCGGAATCCTTCAGGCCATTTGGCGACGTTATAGGACCGCAAGCAACAAAACCAACTGTATCAACAGATATTCTTAGTTTTTGGGACTTGGTCGCTGAGCTAAGGATGAGAGACGCGGAGGTCGGATATCTGATCGTCAAATCTAGGCCATTCACTTTCGGAAAGATGGAACGTCATGTGAAGACCACCGAAATGTTTGTTCCGATGGGAAGTTGCAGCATGTTTCCGCTTGCCCCCGCAAGCCGCTTGGACGATCCTAAGGCAACTCCATCTCTGGAGGAGGTCAGGGCATTTGTCATGGACGGAACGGCCGCCGTATTATTGAAAGAGGGAGTCTGGCACTGGGCGCCCTTCCCTTTAACGGACCTTGGAACATACTTGGTCTTGCTCAGGAAGGGAACTGTGGAGAGCGACTTGGACATAAAAGATCTGGAAGCAACGAAGGGAGTAACGTTCAAGCTGACACTCTAAGACGCGTCTCTGCCTACCCTCTACTGATGGGAGTTTTTCCGTTTCGCTAAAGCATATAGTTCAGTCTCGTTAGGCTCCCGATGATGGCGATACGGATAAACCACTTCAGTGCGTCTATGCGCAAGGCGCTATAGAAATCGCCAGACTATGTGGAGCTCAATTTAGAGTCGATTGTTATGTTTAGAGGCTTGACAGCAACCTGCCTCGACATGGAAGTTATGTCAAGATGCCCCTATCTCAACTCTGTTAAGAAGGGCGAAGCGGAGCTACCTATCGCACAGCTCAGGCGTGAACCGGAAGGAAAGCGAGCCGTCTCAAAAGCTCCGAACCCGACCTATCGAGATGGAAGAGGAAAGGTTCAAGTTAACGAATGTATGAAGGTCTTCGAGAATCTAGATGAATTTGAGTTTACTGGGCTTGATCCGGTTAAGCCTCGCAGGAGAGTGCCGAGCACCGATGTCGGCCCAAAGAATCGGGAGCTGTGCGATGTTTCTCTCTGTAGAGGTTGCTCCTTCAACTGCATCACGTGCGGAGGTTCGACATATAGCTACCAAAAGTTGATGAGAGAGCTCGCGTTAAGAAGCCCCGAGAAGTTCCTAAAAGAACAAAACTCTTTCCTCGGGCACTGGATGACAAGTCTCAAAAGGCTGGCTATATCAAATCCAGATCTGGTGTTGGTGTTTCCGCTTGAATGTTAGAGCTCTTCTGACTAGAGAAGAACTGGCTAGAATGATAGATCACACGTTGCTGGATCCTAGCTCGACTTACGATACTGTCAGAAACCATTGTAAGGAAGCTGCCAAGTGGAATTTCGCCGCGGTTTGCATAAATCCTGTTCACGTTCGTTTAGTTTCACAGCTATTAGCAAACAGCAAAGTCAAAGTCTGCACGGTAATAGGATTTCCATTCGGTGCCACTTTCACAAAAGTTAAAGCTTTCGAGACTGGTCTTGCAATT
>CAYOZM010000015.1:0-18708 GCA_964408475.1 uncultured Candidatus Bathyarchaeia archaeon
CTGACGCGACGCAGAGATACGGAACTAAAGGCAAACTCATAATAGGACTGGCAAATCCATCCGTAGACTCGATGCGCGAAATGATGTCGAAAGACAGAAAATGGGAGATGAAAGCACTCCACAAAACCCTGTCAGCAAAGAAGACTATCTTCAACGATTTGGATATGAACTATCTAATCTTCGACACAGGCCCAGGCATGTACTACTCATCAATCAATGCTCTAGCCAGTTCAGACCTCGTAGCACTCGTTACGAAGATGGACAAGTTCGACGTTGAAGGAACAAAGGAGATGATCAAAGGAATCTACAAGGCATTAGGAAGGAAAACAGGAATTCTACTGAATAAGATTCCAGCGCAGCAGATAACATCGGGAGGAGGGCCTGAAGAGATGGCGAAGCTAGTGGAAGGTATATTTGAGCTACCGTTGATAGGCACTATCCCTTGCTTCTGCGAACTGATGGCCACAGGTGGTAGACTGATCTATACGCATGAAGAGCCTCAGCACGCCTTTAGTCAAGCGATCCTTCGTATTGCGAAGAAACTAGAACAGTTCTAGCTATCGGATGCTCTGCCTTCTCTCTCAGAGATTTCTTCAAGCCTCTTCTCATACTCTCTCTTAAGCTTCTGGTAGGTCTCTTCATCGATCTTATCTTTAGCCCTTAACTCTTCAAGCCGTGTGAGTGCACGTGCTGTAGCGAGATAATCTCTGTCCCCCTTCGCTTCAAGTTGAGCCAATAGCTCTTGAACCTCAGCTGAGCGTTCTTTCGGCAACTTTGAAATCAAACGCCTTCTCATCCAGAAAGCTCCAAACGAGAGAGCAACCACGAAGACAGCTATCACAACTAGAATCGTCGTCGATGAAGAAGAGAGCCCTCTCTCCGCGACGGTCAATATAGCCGATGCGAGATGGGTCTTACCACCTCCAGACGCCGCTACTGTAAGGTTGTATGAACCGGGGGGAGTTGATGCCAAGATGTAGATTGTAAGATTCGCCGACCCTGTGGGAACGATTAGATTGGGCGCGAAACTATGCGATACCCCACTCGGCGCTCCAACCAGACTCAAAGCTACAGGAGAATCGAATGCGTTTATCGACGTTAAGGTAATAATGAGAGAGATCGATTCTCCTTGATCTGCGACGATAGAAGAAGGCGAAATCGAAATCGAGAAGTCTCTAGCAGAATTCATGAATAGAAACTCTTCACGAGCATCTATATAGCCGGGCTTGCTCGCGGTTATGTAGATCGTATAGTTCCCACTCGGAGAGCTAGCTGGAAGCGGGAACCGGTCCGAATAGGTTCCATCGAGCCCTGAATATTTCAATGCGATATGGACGCTCGTGCCTACCGGATCATTAACCTGGATGGAGACTTGAGCGTTCGGAACAGGGGAACCGGAATCGTCCGTCACCCAACCTTCTATAAGTATAGCTTCGCCAGTTTGAGTAGGCTCCCTACCGATCCAGACTGAAACATATAGACTCAGAACCGCACTAACGTGAAGAATCGCGCAGACAGAAATCATGACCAGAAGTAGTACGCATAACACAGCAATTTTCTTCTTCACGCTTGCCGTTCCTCATGAAGACCTAAAGTAACCTTTCAAATTACAAACTAGAAGCCAAGCCTACAATTATTGTTTACTATTGCAGTAAAGCAAAAACCTAGAGTCGAAAGAACTTGAGGCAATTATCAAGAAATCTCATGAACGCGACGACCGAGAGGCAGATAGTAGCAACAACGAAAGCAGCTGTAGCCAGAGTCATCGTCGCATAGAATGGGAAGGCCTCGCCTATCGATATCGCGACCATACTTGAAAGCAAGGCTGGAAGCATCGGCTCCTCGAAGCGAACTCTCAAATTTACTACACGCATTTTCGAAATCTTCCTCAGAACAATAGCGATCGGACTGAAATATACAATTCCAATGAGAGCGCTTGCTACAAATCCGGCAAAAATGACTCCGATCTCAGGATTAAAACTGAATATGCTATCCAACCGTGCAGCGAGCTCGAGTATCGATATCAACGGGTAAAGCGCTACCTTGCACAATATCTGCAAACCATTATCAGACTCAATCAACCTAGCCATCTTCGGGCTGAATGAATAGTAGAAAATGTTGAACACGTAGAGGAACTGCCTGCCAGCAAGAGTCGGCATCACCCTTTCTTCTCGGAATCCTCTGAGAAACTGAACCTCAGACGACAGTTCTGACCCATAGGTTGCTGTCGCTATCAAACAGCCGCTACTTTGAACGATCAGAGTTACGTTTGCTGAATGATCCTTACCGCCGCCGCTTGCAGCGACCGTTAGAATGTATGAACCGTTCTTCGAGGTCGGCTGCGTTCGAACGGTTAAAGTTGAAGTCCCGTTGGGAATGACGGACTGAGGGTTGAATGATGCTTCGAAGGGCGGTGGTAGATTAGGGATAGTAAGACTAACCGAGGAGGTGAATCCTCTCATGGAGACTAACGATACATTGAATTGCGCAGACTCTCCCGGCTTGACCGTTCGAGTATCCGGGTACGCGGAGATAGCGAAATCAGAGGTTTGATCGACGCCGGCTCTAGGAACAGAGAAGGAACCTTGCGCATCGCAGTCCGCGAAACCAGATTTACTGGCGACAACGAAGATTCCGTAGTTACCCGCTAGCGAATCGTTCGCTAGGACGAAATTGTCTGTGTAGCTTCCATCTGAGCTTGAATACTGCATACTAACATGGATCGTCTGATCAGTCGGATCCTTAACCTGTATTGATATCGTAGCGCCCGGCACAGCTATGCCTGAGATATCTTTGACGACTCCGCTGATTGTCACGGCTTCCCCCGGGTTGTACGTAGGGCTGTTCGTTGATACGGTGATCGACATCTCAATCTGAGCGAAGGCGGCTGAGAAGAGGAGCATAATTGCTGCAGCGGCGAATATCTTAAGGCATTTGGGAGCGAATCGTTTGAGTCGAAGCCCAAAGCTTCTCAATGAGGTCATCTTCAGAACTGTGTGCTGAAGATAATATCGATACCGAACCCAAAAATCTTGTTCTCTAGGATAAAGTCGTCTTCCGCATGTCATGTGAAGAAAACGAGTTAAGGGCGATCCGTCGCACTACGAGTCGTGGAGAAGATGCGTGTCTATTGGATAACAGTGAGTCTACCGTATCTCCCCACGTTGACCTGGTTCTCTCCTTGGAATGTTGTGACGTAACCGTTTTCAATTTGCACAGTGCTGTTGACAGATACTTTGTCTATGTTCTCGTTCCAAAGAGACAGCTTTATCCTTCCTGAATCGTCGGCTAGAACCGCTGTCGCCACGCGGCTTACATCGCCGAACCTCGTCGTAACTTCTCGTGGCTCCGAGATTTCGACTATCGTGCCTTTCAAATCGACCCTTCTCATCCCGGCTCTCAATTCAGCTATCTTCATCGCTATTGCTCCTCTATGTGACTACGCTGGCTGTCGCAAAACTGCCGCTAACGCTGGTCACTTTGACCTTGACACGGTCGCCTGACTTCGTCCCAGGCACGAAGATAATGAAGTTCTCAACCTTGGCTATTCCGTCGCCCTTCCTTCCAACGGCTTCTATCGTGACTTCGAGTTCGTCGCCTTCTTTCACTGGAACAGGTCCTCTCGACCCCCCGAATCTTCTCGGGCCTCTTCCGAACCTTCGTCCGGGTCTTCTCTCAGAGAAGCCTCCTTCTTCTTCCGCCATATCTCTTCCTCCTTTCTATTGTTATACAGCTAGGCAATAGAGATCGAAGATGAAAAGCAACCACCAAGAACAAGCGTTCATTTGAGACGCTTCTTAGAAGTAGGCCTACCTTTCACTCCATCCCTAATTTCCTAACTTTAGATCTCTTAAGAAAATGCCTCTTGTATTAAAGACTTGCTAACGCGGAAATCGGTCTTGAAGAGCAATGGAAATGCTGAGGAATCTACAGTTCCAGCTTTATCCTAATGCTCGCATATCCTTGGATCGGCGTCCCCGGACTCGTGGGGTCCAAAGGGTGAATATTTACTGAGCCGACGTTGCAGGTTCTTTGTACAGTCTCGATATTATCCTTGATTATCTTCTGCGCGTTCTGTTCAGCATAGATATGAAGATGCTTGATATGCGCCTTCATCGACGCTTGCCTCTTCGATTTCTCTCGACGGATCTCTGAGATGACCGCTACCAAGATATCGCCCTTCTTCTCAACCTCTTCATCTATCAATTCTCGCTTAACGGAAGGCCAGCGAGTCAAGTGTATACTTCTCGGAGATTCAGCCGGGGGCTTCAACTGCTGATATGTACTTTCAGTTATGTGCGGACATATCGGCGCGAGGAGCTGTAGAATCCGGAGAATCGAATGGTAGAGAACATATTCCGCAGCGATGCGACTCGACCTGTCTCTTAATTCCCTCGAATAGAGCCTGTGTTTCACCGCTTCCAAATATTGGTCGCAGAAGACATGCCATGTAAAGTTCCTTACAGATTCTAATGCGACGTTAAACTGGAAGTTCTCGAAGGCCTCAGTTACCTCCTCGGTAACCTTCTCAAGCCTGCTCAGAAGCCATCGGTCCAGCGCTTGAAGCTCAACATCTTCAGTCGCTCTGTCATATTCTCTTAGGTTCGCTATCACGAAGCGCGACGCATTCCAGAGTTTCGTTAAGAAGCGTCGAGCGTGCTCTACGTCACTCCATCTGAACGGTATATCTTGGCCTGTAGCCGCGCCGCCAGCAGCCCATTGGCGAAGCGAGTCTGCGCCATACTTCAAGATAGCCTCGGTTGCTTCAACATAGTTTCCGTAAGATTTATGCATCATTCGACCATCTGCTCCACGGACCATACCGTTTATGAGCATAGTCTTGTACGGAGCCTGTTTGAACAGCGCTAGATGTCTTACCATCAAGTAGTAGTCCCATGTGCGGATTATGTCCAATCCATTCGGCTGAAGGTTTGCTGGGAAGAGCCTATTGAAGGATTCGAGGTCTCTAGGCCAACCAGCGTGAACAGCACAAGTTATAGACGAATCCATCCAAGTATCCATAACATCTGATTCACCGATGAATTCTTGGCAGCCGCATTTAGGGCAGTTCTCTACCTTAGGCTTCTCAAACCTTGGATCAACAGGCAGCAAATCTTCTTCTGCGATAATGTTGTCACCGCATCGGCTGCAATACCAGACAGGGATAGGCGTCGCGAAGACCCTCTGCCTAGAGATCACCCAATCCCAATCGAGGGATGTCGCCCAATCGATCATACGGTACTTCGCGAACTCGGGAACCCAAGTGATCTTGCTAGTCCAGTTCACAACCTCATCGGTCATATCTTTAGTCTTCATGAACCATTGAAGTCGTGATATTATCTCGACAGCGGTGTGGCATCTCCAGCATGTTCCTATGTTCCTCTCGATCTTCTCCGACTTCTCTAGAAGCCCTTCTCGCCTTAGATCAGTCAGTATCGCTTCTTGACATTCCTTCACCGTCAGACCTTTGTATCTTCCAGCTTCTTCAGTCATATGTCCGTCTTCACTGATAGCTTTCATAATGGGCAGCTTGTACTTCTTCTGCCATTTGACGTCAGTCTTGTCACCGAATGTGCAGACCATAACGACTCCAGAACCGAACTTTGAGTCTACACTCTCATCGACCAGAATCTCGATTCGACGCATGAAGAATGGGACCTCAATCCATTTACCCACATGGCCTCTGTATCTCTCGTCTTGCGGATTGACAGCGACCGCTACGCATGCCGGCAGCAGTTCAGGACGTGTCGTTGCGATAACGAGATACCCGTCTTCAGTTTTGAAACGAATATAGCTGAGCGATCCCTCGCTCTCAACGTATTCAACCTCTGCCTCAGCGATCGCGGTCTCACATCTAGGACACCAATTAACTGGGTGCTCGCCACGATACATGTATCCAGATTTGAATAGGAGAATGAATGAGAGCTGTGTTAAACGGTAGTAGTCCGGGTCCATAGTCCTGTACTCTAAGTTCCAGTCTATGGAGTAGCCCATCATCTTCATGGCTTTCTTCATCTTCTCGATATAGTCTGTAGTCAGGCGTACGCAGAGGTCCTTGAACTCCGAAACTGCAAGATCCCTCTTCCTAACCTTGTATGTGGTCTCAGCTCTAACTTCCGTAGGCAACCCATGGCAATCCCATCCTTGAGGAAAATGAACATTAAAGCCACGCATCCTCTTGTACCTAGCAACGAAGTCAAAGTAGCACCAGTTCAATGCATTGCCCATGTGGAACTCCCCGCTCGGATAAGGTGGAGGAGTATCTATGCTGTAAGTAGGGCTCGCTCGGTCCTCCCTCTTGAAGCGATGAATACCCCAATCTTCCCAAAGGACCTGCCAGTGCCCTTCACTCTCCATGTGATCATACCTTTTAGGCATCGAAATCGGATCGCGGCTTTCCGGGCGTAAACTCTCCATTCTAGTCACCGATCATCAGTTTGATTTCCGAGACTGAGGCAGTATTTCGTATGAAAAAATGAGTTCTGTTTCAAAAGCATTTCCATAGAGTGGCCGGACTCTAGTACGTGTGACATAGACAATAATCTGACACCTCTAGAATCTACCGCGTAAATCGAGTGAGAGAAAGCTGCTCACCTTCACCTTCAAATTTGATTTCCTTTCCGATCGTTACGCGCATGTTATCGGTCGCGGCTATCGTTGGAACGCCTGTATTATTCTCTATGGTCTTCGCTTCTCGGCTCGGCCCTGCGTAGACCATTTTAACCCCGAAATCAGTAATCACCGACACCTCAGGCTTAGCTTCATTTATGATCTTATCAGCATCATCGCCAGATAGATGACCCTTCCAAGGGAGCCCCCTCGGCCTCAGGACGCATAAGATCAACAGCCTGACACCTTCATACTGCTTCCCAAGCCCTTCAAAGTATTCAGTATCAGAAGTATAGCCCACATCGCCTGAGGGCATGTTGATCCTGAAGCCTACGGTATCAGGATCGCTATGTTCAGCTTTAGTAGCGATCAGATGTAGCTGTTCAATATCAACTCGGTCACCCGCCTTCACTTCCACTATCCTCTCAGGCATACTCTGATGATACCTCGAGATGCATGGATCGCAAATCCGGTTTCCCCTGATCACACTACGCGGAGCTATTAGCAAACCTCGCTTCTTAATCATCCCCCCAGTCATAGCCTCGATGAACACTTCTGCATCCCCATAATGGTCCAGATGGCAATGAGACACGACCACAGCTCTCGTCTTCGAAGGATCTAACCTCGCCCGGTTTGCGTAAACTATCGCACCAGGGCCCGGATCCAACTGCACATTGACGGGACGGAGAATTCTCAGCCCTCCAGTCTGTCTCTTCTGAGTGATTGTTATGAAACGGCCTCCTCCAGTCCCGAGGAATACTAGCTCAGCCTCCTCCAAGAACATCAACCTCTACGTGGATCTGCTCGACCGCAAATCAATCGTTTGTTGTCGATATATAGTCAATAAATGTTTGGATTAAGCTGATATCGCTTTATCCTCGATGATCTGGTCGTATCGGTCAAAGAAAGATTAGACGGTTCGCCGAGAATTATTTGAAACTGTAGAAGCAGATGCCTGAGTCAAGAATCGATTGAAAACGGTTAGCGATATTGCAGCCCAACAGATAATGCCCAGGAGGTAGGTAGCAGACTCACTCAAGGTATTAAGTGTAAGCAGCAGTTTGCTTTCATATGTCATGTATCCAAGATAGTACGCCATATCAAGGTAGTTAAAGAACCAGTGGAGAAGTATCGAAGCCCAAGCTCCATAGGTCAAATACGCCAACCCCAGCGCGAGCCCTGATATGAATGCTGTTGTAATCTTGCCAGGGCCCCAACCTGAGAGATAGTGGAGTAGGCCGAATATGAAGGAAGTCGATATCAGAAGCAGCCATTCGAGCAGGCTTATTCCCTTAGAGAAACCGGAGGCCTCAACCGTTCTAGGACCTAGCATCTCCTTGGCTCTGCTCGGCCATATGATTGCGACAATGAGCCACCTTAACTTCTGCACAAGCGTCGCTAGCCATATCCTCCTCCTCGTCAGCAGGAGGTAGACGGCAAATATTGTTCCTATGGTGGTGAAACGAAATCCAACCTCCTCAATTATGGCTGAGTAAGATAGCCCAAAAAATGCTGTAAAGAGATCTGGGTAATGTAGGCTACCAGTAGGAACCCCTTGAGACTCTTGAAGGATGTGCAATGCTGTCACGGCAACGTAAAGCATGCTCCCCCAGATCGGCAGCGCAAACAAGGTATTCTTCATGGAGATGCGAAATTCACCTAGGAAGCCGTACTTCAAAGCCTCGTGAAAAGACATCTTGGACCTCCAAGCGGCAAGAAAGCAAACCAGAAAAATAAGCCAGACGAGCATGAAGACCTGTCCCAGATTGAGTTGATTAGGAGTAGGGAATGCTATCGTGAAGAGGACTAGTAGCAGATTTTTGCTCTGTCTACTCACGTTCAGCCCTCCTTCACTGAAGTAGAACAGCGACAATCCCAGAGGCAGAGACACCACGTATATAGCAACAGAAAGAAGGACGAGAACAGTTACCACGATAGAGAATAGAAGTCTAAGAGATCTTTTATTGTCGCGGAGCTTCACGTCCACTCACTTCATGCATGTGATTACTGCGCATTATTCAAAGGGACAGCGGTTGTCTTATAACCGCATATTCCTAATGGAAAACCTTCCGATTTTCAAGTCCGATATCAATCTAACTGTTTCTTCGGTTAGTGTATTCGCACACATGTTTAAACAAATTCTATAATAGTACCGGCTGAATGAGTTCGACCGGATAAACAGGGCGGTCATCTTACGAACAAAGATACAGATGCATTCACAGGCTTCGCGAAGAAGAGAGACTTGAACGGCAAGACATGCAGCGAATGCGAGATCTTCAGCCGTTCGAAGTACGGTTTCTGTACAGTCGCTGAGATAGAGATCAGCCGCGACCATCCAGTATGCTCAAACTTCAAGCCCACATCATTCATGGGAAAATGGCAAGGAGCCCAACTGAGCAACAATAGTTTCAAATCGGACAATGCGAACCCCTTGGCTGGGATTGGAATTCATCTCCACGCATACAAGATTCCGAGCAGTTGCCCAGGTTTAGATCCCGAGTATTGCGCTTCAGCATGCTCTGAATACTGGTCATGTAGGCTGGTCCTTGAGGCAGCGAGATCCAGATCCTCGAAAGGGATCTAGCAGATAGGAATCTTCCCGTAAGCGAGATCGAGGGAGAATCTATCTATATTATCGAGCTCCGACTCAACAGATTCTCTTATTTCTCCAGATATTTGAGCGAGTCGAGTATTCGGCTTGAGAATAACTTGGACAGATGCAGCCTTCGGGTTGTTGATCGGCTGGCCTATTTGGCTTAAGAGCCAGACGTAGACCTCATTGACACCCGATACTTTTTCATAAATTTTCTCTGCCATTCTATAGGTTAAGAGGTTGTATATCTTACCGACATGGCTTACCGGGTTCTTACCAGCAGCAGCCTCTGAACATGTGGGTCTATTCAAGGGTATTATTCCATTCACCCTGTTTCCACGACCCACTTGACCGCAGTCACCTCCGTCAGCCGAAGTGCCCAGTACCGTCAAGTAGACTCCGCCGATTCCTCTACCTCTCTTATCCGCGGTATTGAGATAGACATGCACCTCATCCATATCGAATCTCGAATTCACGAAGGACTCTATCTCATTTAGAATCTCCCGCTTCTTCTTGAAGTAGGCTTGCTCGCTCTCAACAAATCTATCAACGAAAGCCATAGCAACAGTCAAGTGAAGTCCACGATTCTTTCTCAAACCCATGATCTTAATGTCTTCCCCTGATTCAGGGAACTCCTTCTTGAAGCGCTTTCCGTTCAGAAACTTCTCTGTTTCTAAGACTATCCGCTCGGTCTCTGTGAGAGGTGCGAATCCAACGGCAGCTGAAGTATCATTGGCACCTAGGAACTTTCCACCTCTCTTAAAGATATCCGCCAAAGATTCTGCGCCAGGCTTGATCTCAACTTGATAGTGCATATGCTTCTCAGGATCAACGAACCTCAGATTTCTCTTCAGCCACTCTTTAGCAGTCTTCAATGTGATCTCTTCAACCGGAACGGTTTCATTTCCAACAGTGAAGGTGGCTCTATCTCCGAAGACAAGCAGCATCGGCTTCGCAACCTCTCCACCTCCGAATCCAACGTTGACCTGCCCGGCTACGAGAAGCCCTTTGTCTATATTGTGGTGCATCACTCTACCGAACTTCTTCAAGTACTCCTTGCTTAGAGCGACTGAGATATCATTCATCATAGCGTCGCATATCGAGTCCGGATGGCCTAATCCTTTCCTTTCACAAATCTCCATCCTTTGATCTTCAAGCACCACCCCTTTCAACTCGTGAATCACTATGCTTCGCAATTCTCGATCATCCTACTGGCAGTTTCCGATCCCCATATTCCAATATTAATAATCTCCTGTCTAAATTATTCCTAAAGGAATCGCTTATCTGGATCTCCTACTCCTTCTTCAGCCGAGTGATCTCCCGATATTTATCCTCAGCGATCATTGCGAAGCTGATCATACAGAACTCTTATATCTAGGGGGGTCGTCGTAATCGAAGGCCTCCGATATACATACTTCAACTAGAAAAGGCTCGTGTAGAACGTTGAGGCTGATCCAAATATCCGATCTCCATTGCGGCCTAAGGTTCAGAGGAGATACCCTACAGCAGGCCATCGAAGAGATAAACAGCCTCAACGCTGATGTAATCGTTGTGACTGGAGATCTGACTGAAGATGGATTGTTGCAGGAATTTCAAGAAGCAAAACGCTACTTGAGTCAACTGAAATGCAGACATATGACTGTTGGGAGTGGGAACCACGACTCGAGGACGACTGGACACCTCCTCTTTCCAAAGTTCTTCAGTGAGCCTTCCACAGCCGTCGAGTTTGAAGACACAGCTGTCATTATGCTTAACTCATCGAGGCCTGACCGTGAGGATGGTGAAGTCGGCTTTAATCAAGGGCTTTGGCTTATAGGCCATTTGGAGCGCTTTAAGGACAAGTTCAAGATCGTCGCTCTCCACCATCACATAGTACCTGTTCCTGATACAGGTATGGAAAGAAACATCGTATCGGACTCAGGAGATCTGCTTCGAACGTTACTTTCACATAATGTTGGCTTGGTCCTCTGCGGCCACAGACATCGACCTTGGTTCTGGGAGATCGCAAAACTACCGATCGTTTATGCAGGCGCCATATCGACAACAAGGCTGAGGGGCTTCTTCAAGAATACCTACAACATAGTCACTATCAAAAATGGATCTATAGACATCAAGCTGAAGGTGGTCGGAGGGGCAGAGTACGACCTGAAGGCCATAGGCAACCTCGACCTCTCCGACTCGATGCCTTAGCCCCGGTCGAGAACGCTCTTCAGAGGCTTAGGCTTTCACATACTTGAGCCTACATGTTCTCGAAGGAATATATACAGCCCCGCTGAACAGTACCCTCATGCTTCCTTCACTCGATGAGATAGAAAAAAGGCGCAGAAGCCTCGGCCTCAGTCAGAAGCAACTGTCGAAGCTCTCTGGCGTAAGCCAATCGATGATAGCCAAGATTGAAACTGGAAGGATAAACCCATCATATTCAAAGGCGAAAGCTATCTTCGATACCTTAGAGAATCTGCAGAGGAAGATGGAGACCAAGGCCAAGGACATACTCCAAGAGAATGTTGTCGGTATACAGAAGAGTGAGCTGGTGTCGAAAGCCACTAAGACGATGCATGAAACGGGCTTCTCACAGTTGCCAGTTCTGGATGGATCTCAAACCGTAGGAAGCATATCTGAGAGGACGGTTCTAGATCAGATGCTTAAAGGCCACGATCTCTCTGAGCTGTCGAGGTTGAGAGTTGAAGAGATAATGGATGAAGCATTCCCTTCAATAGATCCTGAAACTCCTCTAAGCGTGGTTTCAGCACTACTCCAATACAGCTCAGCTGTCTTAGTGACCAAGAAGGGACAGATCTTAGGGATAATAACCAAAGCTGACTTGCTGAAGATCATACAAAGCTAACTACAAGTTCATGGTAGCGTCTAGAGACGCAAAGCCTACTTCTTCTTCGCTGCAGCAACTATCTTTATAATATCCCTGTCTCTCACGATGTAGTCGTTCGGCAAGCGGAGCCCCGTCCTTGCGTCTATTGCGTAAATCATCGTGTCGGCCAGTTCTGTGTGAATCTGCCTAGCCAAATCCCGAACTGTCGAATCACTTGGAACAAGGAGAACATCCGGCAGAACATTGCCCTTCTTGTCTGAGAGGCTCGTTGGATCTTCAACAGGGTAGACGGCGTTCAGCCCCAATAGCTTAAAGACAGAGAGGTTAATTGCGAATTGAACCCCGGTTCTTATCCATTTGGAAAAGACTCTCTGCTGCACGTAATTCAGCGCCCATATCTGGTCTCGAGTAAGCTTACTTTCTTCTAGAACTCGAAATGTCTCTTCTCCAGGCACATACCTAATGAAGCCTTTCTGCTCAGCTCTGCGTAAAGCGAGTTCCGCCTCGCTACAACATGGGATGACGAAGGTTCCTTTGAACTCTTCTACCATTCTCTCATAGTTTCGCTCAGCGTAAGCCAAATCCATCTTATTCGATATGATCACTGTCGGCTTCGACAGTTCTCTTATCTTCCGAGCGAACCATTTGATCTCTGCGTCGCTCCATTTGTCGACGCTCTTCTCCTCAAGCTCAGTCTCTCTCAAAGCTTGCTGCACATGCTCAAGCTTCACCTTCAATCCAGCCAAATCTTCCTGGAACGCCTTATCCAAAGATATCTTTGTTCTCTCTACGCGCTTTGATACTCTCTTGATGCTCTTCTCAATAATCTTCATAAACCACATAGTCAGCTCCTCCTCGATATCGTAAACATCGAGAACCGGATTACCCAAGCCTGGCTTCGTCAATTTCCCCTCAGCGTCTACACTTCCAGAAGCGTCCACGATATGTAGAAGAGCGTCCGCTTGAGCTGCAACATTGAGAAACTGGATGCCTAAGCCTTTGCCCATCCAAGAACCCTTAATCAACCCCGGCAAGTCGACGAGCTCAACTGGTATGAACCGCCAACCATCGATACAGAGCGAGTTTCTGGGCTTGTCTTTCACCTTCAATTCACGGCAAGCACAGATCGTTCTTGAATAGGCGGTGCCGATGTTAGGTCTCTTCGTCGTGAAAGGATAAGTAGAGATCTCAGCCGACATCAAAGTCGCCGAGTTGAAGAAGGTTGTCTTTCCAGTATTCGTCTTCCCTATCAGACCTATCTTCACCATTCTTCATCACTAGTAGAATATAACGAGGAGTCTAAATGAACTTATCTCGCTCAAAGTGAAGCAGAGTTATCAACTAACTCTTCAAAGGGATATTTCAGAAGATTCTTTTGCAGTGTCGAAGACAACGCATGTCAAAGTTTTCTCTATCCCTCTAACCGTCCTGAGTTTATCGACCACGAATCTGCCGATGGCATCTACATCCTTAACCTTGATTTTGACGAGTATATCCCAGTCGCCGGAGATTATGTGAACCTCTTGAACCTCAGCAAACCTCGCGATCTCTTTCGCAATCTCCCTCTGCGACAAGACCTTCTCCTGCCCTGTGGGCCTGTACTCGAAAGAAGCCAAGATGAAAGCAGTTGTTCCGAGATCAAGTTTCTTAGAGTCGAGGATCGCTTTGTATCCGCTTATCACCCCGAGAGCTTCCATCCTCTTTATCTTGGCGTAGACTGTTGTTATCGGACTCCCGAGATCTTTCGCAAGCTCTCTCGTCGACAAGTTCGAGTTCTTTTGAAGTAGCCGCAATATTCGTATGTCCGTTTCATCCAATGAGGACATGTTTGTAATATTTGCCAAACTCGGAATAAAAACCCACTCGCTCTCGAATTTTCAATATCTTCTTGCTGCACCGCGACACATCCGAAAATACGCTTAAGAAGATGCAGGCGCATTCTTGAAAAGCTTAATTAAAATGTAGCTGAATCATGAAGGATGGAGTCGAACGGTTCGGGGCCGTAGTCTAGCCAGGAGGACCGATATCCGTTGCGGTCCTCCCTAGAAAGGTATGACGACAGGGATAAACCGTTTAGGGCTCCAGAAGACTATGGTTACGGGTTTGCAGACCGTAAGGGATGATGAACTTCAGGAGCGCGTGAAGAAACCCGTAGACACGAGAGAGTGGCGGAAGTCGGGGGTTCAAAATGGCCACTAGAGCCATGAAACTCCCCTCGGCCCCACCAGCTTCAACGTCGCGTTCTATCGTGATTCTATGCAACAAAACCGGCTTGAAAGCGGAAGGCTCGCTATACGTAGCGGAGTGGCAACACTCAACTAAGCTATGCTTTCAGATAAGACTCGGAGTACGAGCAAGTAAAACTTAATAATTCTCTCTCACTGGATTTGGGCTGGAGTTGGCGGCCATAGCGGGGAGCTAGGACCCGTTCCCATCTCGAACACGGAAGTGAATCTCCCTGGCGATTCAGGTTCTAGTGTGGTGCGAAAGCCCACGCGAAGCTTGGATAGCTGCCAACTCCACTCCGACTTATCTTAAGATTCCAGTTGACTGTTCGAAACTTGCCCAGAAATGTCGATGAAATTGTAGACGATTCGTGAAATATTTATAACTTGCATTCTTTAGTTAATGCAGAAGCATGTTGAGGCATTGAGAGTTGGTTTCGGACATCTCACTACAATTGAACCCTTTCGCTAATCAAGGAGGAATCTTAGCACAGATAATCTCAGCCTTGATGTATCTCTCATTCATCCTCTTCATATTCTTCGGCCAGAAGATTCAACTCAGGATGATGCTTTGGGAAATAGATGGAACTGTGAAAAAGCTTGAGTTTATGAGAACCGAGGCGAAGAACCTTTCGCTGAAGACTATCAAGGACATAGGGAAACCGAAAGATGACCCAACACCTACACTGAACAGCCTTCTCGAGCAATTCCTTCTAACACCGGTAGAAATGGATCCGGCTGGGATAGTTTGGAAGCTCGACCACATACTTGATGTGAGAGACGCGAAGTTTAAAGACGATGTGAGGAGGATAGCTCCAGAAGCTGATGAAGCAAGATTGAACAATTTGGAGAATCTGGTTGAAGCATCGCTTGCTTTGAATACGATCTATAGAGTAGTCAAACACTTCTATCTCCTCGGAAAGAAGACCTCGAGCTTCTACGTCATCCTCCAGCTTCAAATGATCCTTCCGATAGTTATGCAAGAGGCAGAGGCTATACTGGGAGCTACAAAAGCTTTCTCTGAAGGACAACCTATAGGCGACGGGATAGGCGCGCTAATTGCCTCCAAGTTCATGCGAGGAAATGAAAAGAGAAAAGTGGAGAAAGACATAGTAGTTGCCGAAACTCTGATAGAAGGAAGGCGTGTTATCGCACTTAAGGCAGAAGGACCAGGCGGAAACGTAGGAAAACCCGGAGACGCCATCAGGAGAATCATAGAGGAAAATGAGGGGAAGATCTCTATGATAGTTATGGTTGACGCTGCTATGAAATTCGAAGGTGAGAACTCTGGAGACATCAGTGAAGGCATAGGTGCTGCTATCGGCGGCCCTGGAACAGAGAAGTACAAGATAGAGCAGGAGGCTCTGAAGTACAAGATCCCAGTGTACGCCATTATTATTAAGGAGAGTACACAGGACGCTTACCTGCCGATCAAGAAGGAAATAGTGGAATCCGCCGATAAGGTAGTTGAAAGGATTAAGAAATTGATCTTGGAGAGAACAAAAGAGGGAGAAGCACTCGTAGTGGCTGGGATAGGCAACACCATCGGAATAGCGCAGTAGGCGACAGTCATGGAGCGTAAACCTGGCGAGACCTACCTATATCTAGCGGTTGTATTCAGCCTCCTTGTCTTGGCCTACTCACTCTGGGTCCTCTACTCAAGCATTTCCTCATACCAAGAGGGGCAGCTGGAGAACTTCTACTTCGGAATTATAGCAAGTTTCATAGGAATGGGCTTGGCGGTATCCTCGCTGGCTGCAACAAGAAAGAGGATACTAACTATACGTTCAATGGCATCCCGTACCTTGACGACGATACTATGCGGCAAATGCGGATTCAAGATGGTGAGACTCTTCTCAGTTGGAGACTACATACATAAAGAGATAGGGAAATGCCAACAATGCGACGGAACAATGACGATTACTTCTATATACGCTGAAGAGATGAAGAAGAAACCTCGTTAAGCCGTTAAGACCTCGCAGCCATTCTCTGTTATAACAACCGTATGCTCAGCTTGAGCTACAGGTTTGGAGCTCGCTTCAACCAAGACAGGGTAGGAGATCACGCATCTTGAGGAGACCAGCTCTTGGAAGACTGGATTGAGGTCGCTTCCATGAAATCTCCTCCTCAACCAGCGTAGAGTAAAAGGCAGAGTACTGTACTCTTCTCTTATTAATCTCAACATATCTTTCGCACGCTGAGTCTTAACACCCTTCTCCTTATTGAATCTGAAGATATGTCTTGGATCAAGGCTCTCAACCCTCCCCTCCGCAGTCGAGACTGTGACGAAAGGCTCTATCGCGAAAACCTCGTCGAGCATGACCCTCGCTCCATTTATCTCTGAAACATTGGGAAGAGACTTGCCTGTATGCAGAACATACCTCTCGACTTTATGTCCAGTCAAGTTGCTTATCGGCTTGAAGCCTCGCGCGAATATAGCCCTTTGAATTATACCTCCGATTTCAGAGACTTTGACTCCAGGGCGTATGTTCTCTATAGCTTCCTTGAGCGCTTGCTCAGCTGAAGAGACCATCGGATAGTATTCAGGGTTGAAAGAGAATGTGATCGCGCTGTCAGCTATGAAGCCGCTGACGTGAACTCCGAAATCTATTTTGACTATGCTTTGAGGAGGGATGACGCTGGAGTCGTCATAAGGAGGGGTATAGTGTGCAGCAACTTCATTGATTCCTACGTTCACTGGAAAAGCGGGCTTCCCGCCTCGGTCTGTAATGGCTTTCTCCAATTCTTCACAGACAGCTAGGATTGGCGCTCCTTCTCGCACGATTCTTAATGATAGCTGACGTACCTCAGCCGTAATCTTCCCAGCTTTCCTGTAGGATTCAAGAGCATCTTCAGGAAGCATCTTCGAAACTGCTCCTCATGCATGGTGCTTGTTCAGGCAGCTTGCGGCCCTACATTCTCCTCGGCAGTTCTAACTCTGGTCTGCATTCCTTCAATCCAGTCTCTTAGCTCTTGAACTGTATGAATGTCTTGACGGATTAGTCCTTCGATCTGCTTCCTTATAGAATCGTCCACCTTGATCCTCCTCTTGGAAAGCTCGTTCAAAAGCATCTTCGCCAACTTTTTTCCTTCCTTGTCAAAATCCGTAAGAATGATGATTTTCCTGTTCGAATCGATACCTTCTAAGAATTCGAAGAAACCCTTCCCCTCAGCTTTCAGGCATAGGATCGGTCCATCCATCCCCAGTTTTCTAAGTGATTCCTCATCTTTTCTCCCTTCAACGATTATAGGGGTTCCGCGATGGGACTGATCAGAAAGTCTTTGAACAAGTCTAGTCAAGCGGTCCAGCCTTCTCTCCAAACTGGACAATTCTATTTTTATCCTCTTCACAACTGCTTCAATCGCAGCTATCTGGTGACAGCCATTCTCCTTATTTCCGCCAACGATTCGGCAGCCTCAGTGTTCTTCTCGAAATACTTTCTCGCTGGCTGGAGAATCTGAGACAGCGCCTTTGCAGTAGCAACTTTTAGGTCGGATGGATGCAACTTGCTCTTCCCGTAGGCTTTCAACAGCTCTTCTATGCTGAAGAACTCTATCGTTCCCCCGTATCTCGCCGGCCTCTCTACAATGAGCGAACGTTGTTCTTTGAATATGATCTTTCTATTCAGATCTATGATAGGGTTGTTCTTGAAGTCCCTTGGTGGACAATAGGCGTTCGCGATCTTCTTCTCAATCTCTTCAGGCGAATCGTGGATGAAGATCGCGGTCTCAGGCTGGCTCTTAGACATCTTGAGCTCTAGCTCCATTTTCTCTTTGGGTCCCTTCATCTCCATTCGCCCTGCTGCACCGAGACCCATAAGGAGAGGTGTATGAATCGCAGCCGGCTTCTTGAACCCGAGCTTCGGTCCTATCTCGCGAGCCAAAATATGAGCTCGCCTTTGGTCCATCCCACCCAGGCAGATCGATAGATCTAGGGCGAAGATATCGCTGACTTGGAGAGAAGGATATATGCATTTGGAGAAGTCGAGGGTTGCTTCTGTCGCTTTTCTTCCCATTATCGTCATAGCTCGCTTCACTCTTGCGAGCGTCATATTCTTCGCCGTCTTGATAACGAGTTCCCAGTAGCGCAGATCCTCCATCAAATCTTCAGCCGCGATGAACTCAACCTTACTCGGTTCTATACCTAGAGCGAAGAGGCAGTGCTCCAAGTACTTGGCGCACTTCCTTATATTCTCTAGGTTCCCTCCGAGTTTATCATTTATCGCAGCATGCCAAGTCGCTTCAAGTACTATCATGTGAACGCCCGCGTCTATCAGATCGGCGAGCTTTCTCGCCCATATAGTCCAGCCAACATGGAAGAGCCCGCTCGGCTCAACACCAATATAGCATCTAGGCCTCTCGGTCGTTTCGATGATTTGACGAAGATCATCCTCAGTAATTATTTCCGCGGCATTCCTCATTGCAAGGCGAATCTTTTCCTCGATTTCCAT
>CAYOZM010000016.1:0-9001 GCA_964408475.1 uncultured Candidatus Bathyarchaeia archaeon
TTAGAGGGGAACTGCAAGTGAGCGTTGGCAGAACCGGTAAACTTCAAGTCGTCGAAACCAACGGACTTGAGAGTGCAATGCTAAATCGTGACATTTGACTGGCGCATGAATTCACTCCACAACACCTTTATGCAATGCTCGCCATTCAACTCTTCGGGTCTCTCCGATCGAGTTTGGTTACTCAGGGCCTAGGGGACTCGTGACCTGGGAGCCAGCTCTATGGGAGAGACCTCTTTCTACCAGTTTGAAGGTAGCGAGTTAAGAGCGAAAGCAAACATAAGCAGAGAAAGGGTTTTCCGAAATTGAGGGCTAGTTTGAGCCCTCGGTAAAGTTCTTTCTGCCGAGAAACCATCTAAATCTCTATTGGCTTGTAGTGGTTCGAGATGATGGATTTGACTCCTGGATCTCCAGCGGACGAGAAGCTGAGAACCTGCATCTCGACCGTGGGGCGACAAATGTTTTTGTTGCTGTGACTCCTCTTTTCTAAAGGGTCACGCTGAGTTTGGAGTCAACGTTCTGGATCATGATAGTCGCCTTGATTGCGGATGTCGCCGTTCTGCTATTGATATTGCTGTACACTGCAAAACGTTTTCCAGTCACGGTCGTTAGAAAGATTTACCAATTGGCCGAACGGGGTCAATGGGGCGAACGGCCAGCCTTTTACTATCAGATATCGGCGCGTATTTGGACGATAGAAATGCTTTTCATTATCCTATTTTATGCAGCGGCCTATAGCTTGTTTATCTCCATTGGAGTTGCTGATGTTTGGGTTGGCCTCGTTAGAGACACTGTCACAATGATTCTCTTAATCTTTGCCGCCTACGTCAGGTTGGTCGGCCCCTTTTTTCACTGGATGTTAAAGAAGAAACTGTTAATGGTGCCTGATGGAAAAAGTGGTTCGATCTGCTTTGTAAATCTGGGCGATTTCATAGTCATTCGAGAACTGGTCGTCGCATTAGCTTCTTGTATTCGCACGTTTGGATTTCCAGATTATTTGGTGAGGGAATCAGATGTCCACTCAAGCTCTTCGCATTCCCGTCTTTATTGTTAATTTCAAGTCTTATGTCTGGGGGAGGAAAGCTCTGGAAATAGCGAAGGTAATCGAGGAGGTAGCTCAAGAAACAGGCGTTTACGTCTGCGTGGTCCCTCAAATAGTCGATATCGCCCTTATAGCTAAAGAGACGAGTGTACCGGTATTCGCTCCTCACATGGACCCCTTGAAGCCTGGGCGGGGGACTGGGCGCGTACTTCCAGAAGCAATCAAAGAAGCTGGTGCTGTCGGTGCTTTGTTCAATCACGTAGAGAATAGGATTCCGTTAAAAGAGATATCTATGGCGATAGTAAGAGCGCGTGAAGTCGGTTTAACCTCCATGGTATGCGCTAGTACTCCAGAAGAGGCACGAGCGATCGCTATGCTGGGGCCAGATGTGATAGTATCAGAACCACCCCGGCTCATCGGAACCCTCAAATCGGTAGGTAGAGACAAAGCGTTCGTTATTCAATCAATAAAGATGGTAAAGAGCATCAATCCTAAGATAATCATAGTGTGTGGTGCGGGTGTATCTTCTGGAGGAGATGTTGCAGAACTTGTGAGGCTCGGCGTGGAAGGCACGGGAGCGTCAAGAGCGATCTTCGAAGCGAAAGAACCTCGCAGTCTACTAACAGAGATGATTGAAGCGTTAAAAAGTGAGTGGCAGCTGCGAAAGCCATAGCCTCACTCTCTAGTTGGGAGACGAGGGACAAACTTATCTCTCCTTACCCTTCAACCCGCCCCGTTCGATCGGGACCATACCGCTGGTCCAAGGACTGAACTCAACGACGAAAGAGAAACACCAAAGATTAATTTGTTGACCAGCTATCTCTAATATTATTGGTTGTCATCGGAGGCTCTGAGGTTGTCCTTCCTCGATGAAGAGTTCCTTAAGGTTGCTAGCGTGTTCGGAGGGGAGGATGCAGTAAAAGTCGTCAAGGTCTTGGCGAGGATAAGGGAAGGCACTGACGATGTCATAGCTACAGAGTCAGGCGTCAGATTAAACACTGTTAGAAAGATTTTGTACAAGCTGTATGATCACGCTCTTGTATCAGCAACTAGAGTTCGCGACGACAAAACTGGCTGGTACATCTTCTATTGGAGACTTCAACCAGACCAGCTCGATGCTTTCATTAGAAGTCGGAAGAGGCGAACCCTCGAGAAGCTTAAGTCGAGATTGGAATACGAGCGCGCTCACAGCTTCTTCATCTGCAAAAAAGACAGTGATGTTCGAATCACCTTTGAAGAAGCGATGGAGTCGGCTTTCAGATGTCCGAAGTGCGGAAGCCAACTTACAGGCGTTGATAATACCAGGATCATAGAACACCTCTCGGGCCTCATCTCGAAGCTTGAGAGAGAGCTGGCTGAATGACGATTCCAACAAGGGCCGATGCGATCAGATTCCTTAGGAAGATAGGATGCCCCAAGAACGTGATAGACCATTCCATCGTCGTCTCCAATCTGGCTGTCGCAATGGCGGAGGCTTGCGAACGCGAAGGGATCCCTGTCGACGTCAAACTGGTGGAGATAGGTTCGTTGCTGCATGATTCTGGAAGATCTGTAACGCATGATGTCAGACACGGCGTTATAGGCGGCGCTTTGACTAGAGCAAACGGTTTTGACGAGAGAATTGTGCGTATAATAGAGAACCATGTTGGCGCAGGAATTCCAGCAAAAGAAGCTGAAGCCGTCGGGTTACCTAAGAGAGACTTCATGCCTGAAACGATCGAGGAAAAGATCGTCGCCTATGCGGATAAGCTTATGAAAGGAAACAAGCGAATAGGAGTGGATGAAGTTCTCGAAGAATTCTCCAAAACGCTTGGAGCTAATCACCCAGCATTGAATAGATTCAGAAATCTACATAGAGAAATCTCCAGTCTAATCGGCGGTGATCAACTTGGAAATAGTGATTCTGGAAAAGCTAAGGAAAGGTGACGTTCCTAAAGGGCTACGCCATCTAAACGATCTGCTTGATAATGTTGCTTCAGGACTTCGTGTAAGACACAGAATCGTAGGACTAACAGAGAGAGGACTGGTCAAAATCGAGATTGGTGGGGACGACGAAGAGGCTTTTCGTGAGACGATTCACCGCAGATTTGGAATAGCTCAAGTAGACTTGTCGAATCTGGAGCCCAGCGATATCTGCAGAGGTTTCATCATAGATTCCGGAAAAGTTGGATATGGCCTGTATGTCGACGTAGGCATTTTGACGCCGAAGCCAATAGACGGCTTATACCCTTTGCATTCAATTCGAGCCCAATTGGCTGAAGGACAGCAACTACCGATAAGACAGATCATAAACAAGTACCGTTTGTACGATGATTTCCCCCTAGAAGTGAGAATTGTGAAACTGGGAGAGGGAAGGGTGGAGGTAGAACTCTCAGATAGGCAACGCGAATCGATAAGCGAATGGAACGCCCTCCCTTTCGATAGAGTAATCATCTTTCATGCCTTCCCCGATGATCTACAGTCTGCAATAACATCATCAAGCGTAGAAAGAGACTTGGCTAGAGTTGAGAGCTTGAGCTTGACAACTCATCTATTAACGTGTAAGATTGGAACAGAAGCTCCGGGAATTATCGCGAAACTGGGATCGCATCTGAAGGGAAGTAGACTCTTCAGTTTTAGACCTGAAAGATAGGCACGCAGCTGACCTTCATTCGGCTTGTATGATCTCTTTCGAAGATGTCACGAAGATCCTCTCACCAAGATGTTGGATTGGGCTTACCTTCTCAATCTTCAACATGCCCTGCTCAAATATGCCCTTATTAGCGTATGCTGCTACAACCTTGCCGATGAACATACTGTGATCGCCAACAGGAAACTGATCTACAACTTTACACTCAAGATGAGCGAAGCATTCCTCAATTATCGGCGGCTTCACTTTTCTAGCAGGCTTGGCTGTAAGATTTGTCAAAGTGAACTTATCCACGTTTCTTCCGGATTTCGTTCCACAAGCGTAAGCCTGATCGACTAACTCTATCCCAGGAATATTCAGGACGAACTCCTTCGTCTTGGCGACCAGGTCATGGGAATACCGTTTCGTCGAGATGAATACCGCTATCAACCTAGGTCTATGTGATGCCGGTGCGGTCCAAGCTAGAGTTATGATATTCGGCTTTCCTGTCTCAGGATGAATAGATGTGACCAACACAGTGGGTCTAGGATTCATCAATCGATGGAACTCTTTGACATCTAACTTTCTCAATCTCGGCCAACTCTCGAAGATTCAATCTGCAACGCTTATGAAAGTCTTGCGCTCTTGATTTACCCAAGTGATAATCGATCTAGACAAGCAATTAAGTTGGAAGAACCGAATGTTGCGACGACGTATACCGTTGAAAGGCGAGTATAAGGTTCTCGGAGGAAAGATGATTAGAGTAACCCTTGAGGAGAAGAACGATAAAATACAGAGGATAGCGATCACTGGAGACTTCTTCTACCGTGAGGAAGCTTTCCCACGATTTGAACAAGTGTTGATCGGTGTCAAGGCTAATGAAGAATCTGTTAGAGACGCTATCAACTCAGCGTACAAGAAGGTTGGAGTGGTCTCTGTAGGTGTTGAACCGAGAGATTTCGTAGCCGCCATAATGCAGACATTGAGAGGTAGATCAGATGCCTGAAGAAGCTTGGAGAATCCTGGACGTGGAATACGATGACCCATACATGAATCTGGCTGTTGAGGAAGCTATCCCTAGGAAAGTTGGAGAACGTAAAGTCCCGAATACTGTCCGCTTCTGGAGAAACTCGAACGCAGTCGTCATAGGATATTTTCAAAGCGCTAAGCTCGAAGTCAACTTCGAAGCATGCGAGAAGTTTGGCACAACTATCTCAAGAAGATTCACAGGAGGAGGAGCTGTCTACCAAGACTGGGGAAATCTAAACTATGCAATATCCATTCGCAAAGGACACCCATTGATTTCTGAAGATCTTTCAGAAACCTTCAAGATCCTTTCATTGGGTGCAGTTGAAGGACTGCGAATGCTCGGTTTGAATGCGGAGTTCAAACCGCTTAACGATATCGAGATTAACGGGCGAAAAGTCTCCGGAGCTGCAGGTTCAATAAGATGGGGAACTGTATTCTACCATGGCTCGATTCTGATAAGCCCAGATCTAAGCATCCTGTCAAAGGTTCTTACCGCTTCAAAAAGAAGATTGAAAGACAAATATGTTCGAAGCGTTAGGAGGACGGTTACAACCGTCAGAGATGAGCTCGGTCGAGACATTTCAGTTGATGAGGTAAAAGAGAAGCTTAGGAAGGGAATTGAGAAAGCCTACAAAATTAAACTCGTCGAGGGCGTTCTAACGAAGGAAGAGGAACTTCTAGCTGAAGAACTATTCAGAAGTAAGTATTCGAACGAGGGGTGGAATCTAGGAAGATAGCTTCGTTGAGTTAATTCCCTAGTATCAGCGATGCGGCGATTCGACCGAGACCTTTCGTGAAAGCTACCATGGAAGTCGAAAGAGGTTAAGGATTCCTACAAATGAATTAGACTTTTAATACTTAATCAATGGCTTTTCTTTGCAGCAGAGGCGGTGCTTAAGATGAATCATACCTCGGTAATCGATGAAGCTGAGAAGATTCTACGAGGCATAAAAGGCATAGTTGATGTTGAAAGACTGAACGATGAAGACCGTGCAGAAATCTTAGGCCTTGAACAGAAAGCTGAACAGATCATGATGATGGGTCTCGCCAAGGCTGTAAACCGAGGCCTGCGGGACGCAATGGATAGAGACGTAACCTTCGTGGCGATACACAATCCCGATCTTCGACATCCGCCGGGACCGACCGTGACATGGGTTCGCGAGGACGAGATAATCGGAGAGGAGGTATGGGATAAAGCGATTATCGAAGAGTTGAAGAAGCGGGAAGATGTGCTATTCATAGGTGAAGGATTCGTCCTATACGCAGATAGAATTCGAAGAATCCAGAAGACAGAGATGACTGTGGTATTCCCAAGCCTACTCGTTCCTGAACTTCAAAATATAGACAGAATAGAAAATGTAGTCTCAGCTACATTGTCCGCTCCAGCCGATTTGCATGTTAAGAGAAAGTTAGGCTGGAGCACAACAGACCCGAATATCGGAACGATCCTAATAGGCTTCAATCTCGTCAAATAGTCCTAGCAGCGTCATCTCGGCAACCGGGAACGTACTCAAGAATCTCCAGATGATCCTTAACATCAACCCACATATGAAGGAAGCATACCTCTCCAATCTGCTTCCTCACATCGCTAAGATGCTTACTCTTATCATCGACGTATAATATCTCATTAGGTTCTATCTCAATTCCCTCTCCCCTCAAATCTTCAAGAAGCTCTTTGATCATCTTGTACTTCTCTGGATGCGGTCGAACCTTAGGGTGCGTGAAATACTTTAGGAGATCAAGCTTCTCAAATGCTTCAAGGCATGGCTCAGGCGCATTCCAGCTGGCTAGAGAAATAACTATGCCCTGCTCTTTCAATCGCTGTAGCATCTCCCTTACCCCTTTGTAGAGGTGAATCTCACTACCAATGGTGTCGACTAGGGTGTCTTCGTCTATTCTTTGAAAAGGCGGCTTCATCAATGAAACGTCTGGGTGATCCCACAGCGTCTTGTCAGCGTCAAATATGACAAGCTTAATGCTCAAGATTCCTCGCCGTCTTGATTTTTCACGCCTTTCCTTCAATCTCCTTTAAGAGTCTCTCAAAGAACATCTCCAGAAATCTATGTCTTCCTTCGGCGATCTCGCTTCCAGTCTTCGTGAGCAGTCTATCCTTGATCTTCCGAAGCTTCTGGCGGTATTCTATAACAGGATTGTGAATACGTGGATCCTTGAATCTCTGCAACCTATAGCTTTTCGGAAACTTCCCATAAAGGCGGTAACCATGTTCTCCCCCATATGCATAGGCTCTAGCAACTCCTATCGCTCCGATAGCATCGAGTTTATCAGCATCAGAAAGAATTTTGGCTTCAAGGGTCTTAGGCTTCTTCCCGCCCCTAAACCTATGGGACTCAATGCAATGAATCACCTGACTGATTTTCGTCTTAGGGAAATCTACTTCTCTCAAGATCTCCTTAGCTATAGCAGCGCTCCTCTCAGCGTGACAGATCTTCCCCGAGCTAATGTCTTCATCCATTCTGGCGATGTCATGCAGCAATGCGGCAGCTTTCAAGACTTGGAGGTCAGCCTTCTCTCTCTTGCCGATCTTCACGCACAGTTTGTAAGTTCTCTCCACATGGCTCCAATCATGAGTCGGAGGCGCGATCCTGAAGAATTCTTTAGCTCTTGCCCTAATTGCGGCTGTCTTCAATTTCGTCCGGATCCTTGAGCAGAGGCGATCAGTGCCTGACGATCTCTAGCAGATGAGGAGTTATGTATGTTTCTATATATGCTGCTAGAGCGAAAAGCAAGATTGAAAGTGCGGCAAGAGTCAACGCATCCTTGAGCCCTTGCTTGAACTCCTGCATATCGACATTCCTGCCTCCAAGCTTTGTCAAAATCGCCTTGATCGATACTTGCTGCCAAACGATTATGGATGCGAACTGGAGTATGAAGGCGGGAATCTCTAGAATCCCATGAGGCGTCAAGCCGAAAATTGGGTACACAACGCCGTAAGTGACTCCAGCCCACACTGCGATCGCTCCTAGAACTATTCCGTTCAGAATGAGGTCCAGTCCCAACACAAGAAGCCCGACGAATGGTGCCCAGACAATCATCTTAGGAGGATTCCAGAATGCGCCGGAATTGTTCAAGAAAATGAAGTAATATAATGCCTCAGAGGAAGGTGGGGGAATCGCGATGTAACTTCTCTCCGACTGGATCACCGCCTCCATCAACGAAATCACCGGCGGTGTTAACGTAAAGGCCAAAAGAGTCACGAATCCTGAAATGAAAATTACTGATGAAAGAGATGCTGTAACTACTTTGATCGATGTCCAATTACGCCTAAAGCAGTCTCTCAATATTCTTTCAATAAACGTTATAGGTTGGATTCGTCGCATGTTCGAGCCTTTTCCTATTTCGGCAACTAGTATTTTATGCTGGTTGCTGTTTGCCGCAAAGGTCGCAGAATTTAGCATCGAGCGGGATGGCTTTTCCACAGTATTGGCAGTACTTTAAACCGAGGGGGGATGGAGTCGGAGGCGGTGCAGGCAGCACAGGGGCATGCGTCTCCGGCGGTAGACCTTCTATTTGAGTCCTTACAGCATTCATGAATTGATCTTCTAGTTTCCATTGAGTTTTGAAGTGCTCATTGTAATCTTTCAGTTGCAGGTAGAACCAGTATATCCAGAATAGTCCAGCTGTTATTATCGCCAGTATGATGTAGAGAATTGTCTCTCTTCGCTTTACTTCGTATTGTAGTGGAGAAGCGAATTGGACGCCAAGATCGTTCAGCAAAGCCTCAAGGTTTCTGCTCAAGTCGATCTGCCTCTTGAAGTGATTGTGCAGATCGCGGCTGAGGAAATGGAAGACATACAGCCCCACTATAGGGCTGACGAAGAGATAGAGGACTGCCCAAACAGCGGGCGACTTTTCCGTCTCTTCATACTCAGAGTCCCTATTAAGCAAGGCTAGCGAGGAGATAGCGTTAGAGGACTTCCCCTTCTCTTTGAGCTTCGTCTCCAAATACGGCAGTAGAATTGAGGTGAGCATACGTTGCCTTCTGAAGTGATTGTTCCTTCTTGAGATCATATAGTACAAAGCTATAGCGCCGAAGATAGAGATTATGAATCCAACCACCATCAGAGCCATCCATCCTAATATGAAGGCTGCTTCCATGAAACCCATACCGAAAGGAGCTGTAGGCCAAGGTTCTCTAACGCCAGTTGCTATCGCTGTTAATATGAAACCTAGAAGTAGAGCGGCCCCTAGAATAGCTAGAAGCAGAGGAAGAATCGGCACGACCATCCAGATATATCCCATGATCCGATCGGACTCGGACCTCTTCTTTACTGCATACTCTAGCTCTGTGAAATGACTCATCATTC
>CAYOZM010000016.1:9101-17611 GCA_964408475.1 uncultured Candidatus Bathyarchaeia archaeon
GATAAGCGCGTGGAGTTCGCTACCGCCTTCTTTCAACATAGGCCTTAGCTTCATCCTGGCGCAGATTCCATTCATTGATAATCTTCGCCAGAAGATCCTTCAACTCTTCCTGTCGGCTGTCCATATATTCATCGACTCTAGCGCTTATCCCTTCATGGGTCTGAATTTTCCAATGGTTCAAGAGAGCTTTCTCTACAAAATCTTCAGCTTCTAAAGGAATGAATATGCCGAGCATGCTTGCTGCTCTGACGAAACACGTCATTGTCTTTCACTTACACAATCAAATTGAATGCCACTGTCATTTAGCCTTTGACAGAGTTTTCTCGGATTATGCTTCAAGTTGCACTACAAGAGAAAGAGCAGTAACCTACAATATCCAAAAACCATTTAAAATCTCAATGTCGGGCAAATAATAGTCCATCCATGTTCTACTACGTCACAGTCACAATGGAATGCGACCTGAAGTGTACCTACTGTTATGGTAAGGCATGCCAAGATTTCGGCAGCGACTTCAAAGGCCTTACAATCGACTACGACATTCCAACATCAATAGGATACGATACAGAAGACCTTAAGGCCTTCATAGAAAAGGACCCGCATCCGACCATTATATTCTATGGAGGAGAACCGCTCCTAAGGATCCGGGAGATTAAGGAGATCATGGACCGAATTCAACCGGAGAACTACATAATCCAGACCAATGGGCTTCATCTGGAAGATATAGAGTCTGAATATTTGAAGAGGCTTCACACGATACTGGTCTCAATAGATGGAGACGAAAAGCAGACTGACCAAAACCGTGGACGAGGAACATACAAGAGAATTATACAGAACCTTAAGGAGGTAAGAAAGAAGGGTTTCAAAGGCGAGATTATCGCTCGAATGACAGCAACAGTTAATACAGGTATTGAAGAGCAAGTGAAGCACCTCTTATACAATGATGAACATCCATTCACTTCAATTCACTGGCAACTTGACGCCCAATTCTGGGAGAAGGATTACGACGAACATCTATTCGAAAAGTGGGTCATCCAAGATTACAACCCGCAGATAAGGAATCTCATAGACTTCTGGAAAGAATACATGGAAAAGCATGGGAAAGTCCTGAAGATCTATCCGTTCTTAGGAGTGATGGAATCCTTATTGAAGGACATGCCAAGCAAACTTAGATGCGGCGCTGGATCGATAGAGTTCAATATTCAAACCGATGGAACGATCACCCCGTGCCCAGTGATGGCGGGAATGAAAGACTTCTATCTCGGAAATATATACGATACAAATCCAACCGATCTTACAGACGCCGTCTCAGTCGCTGAACCGTGCCCTCAATGCAAGATATTCTATCTCTGCGGAGGCCGCTGCCTATATGCGAATGTCACAAAGTTATGGGGAGAAGAGGGATTTCAATTAGTATGCAACACCGTAGGAAATCTCATCTATTGGTTGAAGAGATCACTACCAGAAATTCAGAGCTTCATTGGAAAAGGTATTGTTTCCATCGAAGATTTCTGCTATACGAAATATAATAGCTGTGAAATAATTCCCTGATTGGGATTATGTCCGTTAGCCTTTCCAAAGTGTATGGCCTTGAGATGGAACCGCATTGAAACTGGACCCATCAAAGGCAGTATTATCGTGAAAGAAGATCGTTGCGCAAACGAGATGAGTTACGGCGCTCGACCGCTAAAGAATTCATTTCTCTACATGCTGGCGCGTGCGCATTGTTCTCTCGGCTTGAAGTTCTGTCACTTCAAAGAGCTCTTTTCCAACAAAGAAACCTTTGAAATTGCAGCTTTCGCACCAAGCGCCTAGCTTGATGTCTGAATCATCTTCATAGTATACATTCATTGCATTCTCTCCGCATCCAGGACAGACGTTATGTATCGTTTTTTCCATCTCTTGTTGCTTCCCCTCGGATGAGATTAGGCGGGCTTCAAAAAAGGAGTCGCACGCGCCTTAGTTGCCTTAAATAACGGCGTTATATAAGTATTACACTTTACACGTGAAAAGTATTACGAAGACCTTAGAGAACGGAAATATCATCGCATCGCTATATTTTGGCAGATAAAGATGATTCCCGTCTTCGCCTTATTGGAGAACAGGCGCAAACTACTCTTCCGTCTACAGAAAGCCGGTCTACAAGCTAGAATGCATAGCTATGAGTACTTCATAAGAAAGAAGAGGTTCGTCTGCGTACTGGTGTTGAGCCCAACTCGGAGCTTAGCAACAATCTATGAGGTCGGATGGAACAGAGCAGAAGCCAAAGAGACTGTTGATGAGATTTCAAAGTTACTCAAAGAGATGGACCAAACAATTAAAATTGAATATATCTCATGAACCTAGGTTTCCCGAAGCCCGTATCCCGGCCGTGGAGGCTTAGAAAGGTCGCAGAGTTACACGGACGATATGCAATTCGTTCTCGCCAGAAGGCTCTCGAGATCGATGGTGGATCTTACTCACCAATTATCTGAAGGACAAGATCTCTAGACCTTGGGCGGATATCTAATTCTACGAAGACGAGCTGTTGCCAAGTTCCTAGCGTCAACCTCGCATCCTTGAATGGGATAGTAATGCTCGGGCCGATTATTGAAGCTCTTAAGTGTGAATGGCCGTTGCTTCCATGCCTATAGTCAAAATGCTTAGGCACAATCTTATCCAATATTGCAGGAAGGTCCCTCAGCAACCCCGATTCGTACTCGATTGTTGTCAACGCACCAGTCGATCCAGGAACGAAGACTGTAACTATCCCATCTCTAAATTTAGTTTCACTTATTGCCGATTCGACCGATCCAGTGATGTCTATGACATCTGTCTCGCCTCTACTGTGCAGGCTCAGATATTTCGTAATGACACGCATACACAACACCTGAGTAACTTGATAGAAAGACACTTCAAGATTAGGATTGCTTGAACGGAAATCTAGCTCAATGTTTGTCGAAGCTTTTTCTAGAAAAAGTGTTAAACTGGAATCTAGACCGACCAGAATCTATTAGAGCAACGCTTCAGAAGGACTCTTTCAATACTTCTCGACTTCACCGTGAATATGTCCGGCCTTTAGCAAGGCCAGATGGTGAACATCCTTTGGAACCTTAAGCCTACCGGTATTATGGATCTTCTCAATGTGATGGAAGGTCTCCTTATCGAAGTCACTGTCTAGGGTTAACTCGCCACTGTTGACCAGATGGAACTTCCCAATTTCTCCATAAATCCCTAGGACATCAGCCTTGGAGAGCATAACAGAGCCGCCGATAATTATTCTTTGGAGATCAGAACTCTCCTGTTTCTCGCCAGTAACCTCTCTTAAGTAGAGTCTCATAGCTTCATTCATCAACTCGGCAACATTCTTCCCTTGTTCTTTCGCCTTCCCTACAATGCGATTGTAGAGATCTCTTTCCAGTCCTCGGATTAGCACAGTATTCTTAACCATGTTAGCCAGCTCTACTCGTTGAGTTAGTATATCTTGATATACATGCTATCATGTATATCAAGCTTTCCGGTATAGCTTGCTAAACCTTTTAAATTTCGATACAAAATCTTTAAGTGAAGAGGTAGCTCGGTGAAGAAATTGGCGAGTACGAAGAGAGTAAATGCGCCGAAGCGGAAACTGCAGAAGCAAAACCAACTTAGAAAATGCGCATGGTGCAATCAGTTCTTACCGAGCGAGAAGTACCACCTGCTTATATGTCCCGATTGTAGAAGAGCTACAATCAGTGCGTTCAGAAGAAACAGGCTTTAAGGTCAGAGATTTCAATCGCCCGCTCCTATTTTCGAATCTTCATGAAGAGGGATGAGGCTTAGCGCCATTATGACTAAGTATGCGAACTCTACGTCGATTTGTAAAAAAATTAGGTGTAAGGTCTTTAAGATGACTTGAGCTTACACAGCTATGGCTGTATGCGTTCGTTGAACTCCCTTAATGGCTTGTATCTGCTTTAACACGAGGCTCGAAAGGCTCGTGAGATCTGAAACCTCTACATAGGCTATGACATCATACACGCCGGTAACAGGGTGGGCCATCTTCACGCCTTCAATCTTTGAAAGAGCGTCAGCCACTGAACTTGACAAGCCTAGCTCCGCTTGTATCAATATATATGCGACGATAGGCAAGTTTGAGCGACCCCTATATTTTCGTTTCAAATCTAGAGAAGATAAGATTTGCTGACTTCATACGACTCTTATCGAAAACTATTATAGTGATCCGAATTAACAACTAGCCAGAGACATGAGGAACAGTTGAATGAGAAAGATCTTAGGATGCCTCATTATCTTCACATTGGCCTTCCAAACAATATCAATTCTCCACCCTGAGACGAAGGCCGTCCAGTTCGACGAAAATAGTCACTTAAGGTCTATAGAATCGAAAATAGATCCGCGACTTCGGAATTTGATCTCGCGGTCAGACAAACCGGTCTCAAGTCAACAGCAGAAGGTCAGAATAATTGCAGTTTGCTCAGGTTCGATCGATCAAAAAGAGATTGGAAGATTTACTAGCGCTCTGAGCATCTTTCCATTTGGACAAGGTAGACTGGTTACTGCTGTCGTTAAAGCAGATAATCTGCCTAAGCTTGCCGACTTGCCTTTCGTAGTCAGAATTCTCCCAGATATGATGCTTGACTATTCACTTCCTGTAGATGATGCAGCTCAAGGAGGAAAGGTTGAACTCGATATGTTCAAGATTCGAGAGATCACAGGTGCAGATAGAGCGAATACAATTCTTGGAGTGAAGGGAAAAGGTGTCAAAGTCGCGATAGTTGACACTGGGGTAGACTTCAGCACACCGGATTTGATGTCAGCTTTAGCGAGAAATGAAACGGGATATCCGTTATTCTTTGACCCTGATGAGCAGGGCTTGATTCTAACAAATAATACCGTTAGGGCTGTGAACGGCTATTTGCAGACGAAGAATATTACTGTAAAGGTTTGGACAGGTATGGCCGGGCTGTTGTACGATGTCGCTCTTCCAGAGGTTGTGAACTATACTTTCCAACAGGACTTGTATGTCGGTGATATTGTATCTAAGAGCGGACTCTACCATTTAGGAATGGCTTTCGAGGCGATTGACGACTGGAACTTGGAGAAGCTTATTTTCATCTGGGCTCCGGTTATCTACGTCGATTCGAGAAAGCCTAACGTCTATGAGGATGTCTACTTCGACATCTCAACAGCCTACTACAGGTTCCTATCAGAGTACCGGCAAGATTACGAAGAGAAGAATATTACGCTTCCAGAACCTTCTGAAAGATGGCTAGATTGGAATTTTACTGATGAATCTCCATGTAGACTGGGGTCAGAGATGGCAGGAAGAGATTTCACAGGGGACGGTGTTCCAGATTTCTCCCTCGGCCTGATCGGCGGCTATTTTCACGACTTCTGGAATGTAATTCAGCCTTCACCTCTGGAAGGCTACTTCGGGGTGGGCGGTGTCTACGAGGGTTTAGATCTCAATGGAAACTTTCTCTCTCTAATGTACGACTTCATGGGACATGGAACTTGTACAGCAGCGAATGTTGCGTCAAGAGGAATCAGTCGATACGATATTTACGGTAATGGAACACTTCGAGAACTGAGAGGTATTGCTCCAGAAGCTGAGATAATCGGCGTGAAAGCTCTATGGCTAGGAGATATTCCCTCGGGCTGGTACTGGTCTTCTGGTTTCGACTATAATAGCACGACATTGGAATGGGAGTATACGGGCAAACATAAGGCTGATGTGAACAGTAACAGCTGGGGCTTCGTGGAGTGGCCTATCCTAGGGTATGGATTCGGATACGATATAATCAGCCTGCTGGAAGATCTTTTAGTAATATCTACGGGAACAGCATTCGTCCACGCGATAGGAAATGCGGGACCAGGATATGCGACATCAGGCTCTCCCAGCTCTTCTTTAAGCATTACCGTCGGCGCTTCAACCAGCCAGCATTGGAGACCAGCGGAATCTGAGGAGAAGGCTGGTCGGCAAGATGATGTAATCTCGTGGAGTGTAAGAGGACCGAATGCGCTTGGCGCACCTAAGCCCGACGTCGTCAACATAGGCGCTTTCGCTTTTGATTCGACAATGGTATTCTATGGTTATGGAAACGGTTCTAAAGCTTACAGGATATTCGGAGGGACCAGCGAGTCAACCCCTCTTACAGCTGGATCCGCCGCACTCGTGATAGAATCGTTGAAGAAGAGAGGCTTCACCAACGTGCCTCCTGACCTTGTCAAGACGATCTTGATGAGCACAGCAGTCGATATAGGTCACGATGCGTTTTCGCAAGGATGCGGCCGGATCGATTGCTTCTCAGCAGTATCATTCGTCTTGAGTGATACGAACTCTGCTTCTAGGATATTCATTATCTACTCAACAGCTTCATCGATCAACTCAAAGAAGTTACTCGAAGGAGCATTATACGATATGGTCAGCCCCTATCCAGCAGCTCCGCTGGTTGGGGAACCTTCTTGGTTTGCTGGAAGACTTCACTTCAATGAGACTTCTGAAGCCACATTTATCGTACAGAATCCTACGAATACCTCAATCGACATCGAAGTTGAACCGTACACTTTCGAGCTGATAGATAACAAGACGTATAGAGGATACGCTGAAGGCGAAGACACCTGGGTAAACATGACAGATTTTGCCCCGATACCCCCTGAAGCAGATTTAATATCGATAGCCTTGAGTTACCCATTCAAGTACTTTGACAAAGATCGAGACTACAAGTTTGACAATGTAAGAATCCTCTACGTCTATGATTGGACAGATGAGAACAAGGATGGAAGATCTGAACTTTCCGAGTGCGCACTCGTCAACTATGGATACACTCGCGGAACAACGCAGATCGTAAGAATATCAAATCCCAAAGCAAAGTTTCTAGGGATGCCTCAACTTAGGATCAACCAGAGGTTTGGAAACGAGTCTCTCCCATTCCAGATAGAGGTAGATTTCTACAGGAAGACAGGCTGGAAATGGGTTGAGGTTGTGACAGGCCAAAAACTATCCGTTCCCAGCAACTCGACCGAGAGACTTACCTTGAAACTAACTATGGCCTCGCCGGAGCTGGGCGTATACGAAGGGGCGATAGGCCTTATTGGAAATACTGGTCAGTCTGCTACAATACCGGTCTCAGCTGTAGCAGTCGGTACACTAACTCAAGATAATCGTAGTGCCACTTTCGGAGGACATCTAAAGAGAGAGCTCTATGACAATTACGGCCTTATCGGCGGCTTCAACTGGGAAGGGCGATATGAAGATGGGGATTCCAGAGTATATACCATTGAGATTGAGGACCCGCATACTTATCTGCTGAAGGTCGAGGTAGAGTGGGTCGATAATGATACTTGCGTCGATTTATTCGTCCTAGCTCCGGACGGAATGTTGATCGCAACAACAGACACCTACTACTATAAAGGGGATGGAGTCTTCGAATGGCATGCGACGAAGGGACGGACCAAGCAAACTCTGTATGCCAGTGTTGCAGGATACTGGACCGGTCGGTACACGGTAATTGTTCATAACATTCTTTTTGGCGGTTCAACCTTTCCGGAGCCGATTGAACTCTCGTTATCGATAAGGTCAAGCGAGCCCGCGGCTCTAAAGCCTTTCATGAGGATCGATAGTCCGCAGAACGGAAGCATATTGAAAGATACGGTCATGTTCGAATGTCTAATCGCAACACACCCACAGCTACCGCTAACTTCGATTTCACTTAAAATAGATGAACAGCCCCCGATGGACCTAGCAAATCTTACAGAATATCAATGGACGACAAAGGGTTTAATCTACAGCGTGAAAGCCCCTATCGATACGAGAAAGATCCCGAACGGACGCCACACCCTTACCCTAGCGATCGCGGATGCGACGGATCAGAGAACTAGCGCAAAGCTATTCGTTACAGTGGACAACGAAACACTCTTGGACAAAATTGGCAGAACCATCATAGAACACTACGATTTTCTCATCGGATTGGTAATAGGATGCTTGATCATCTTCCTTGTTCTACGTCGAAGAAAGCCACTTCGTCCCGCAGAGAGGGTTCCTCCTAGGATAGAATATGTCCAAGAACCTAGATTCTGCCCCCACTGTGGAGTCCAAGTGGATCCCAATGCTCTATTCTGTACAAATTGCGGTAAACAGTTGAGATGAATTCAAGACTGCTACAAAAGTAAAAATGGTGGAGAAGAGATCGTTATACCTGCTAGATTTTGACTAAGCTCTTGATCTCTCTTTCGTTGGAGAGAGGTTGAACGACCACTTTTCGCAGGGTCGCTATAGACTTATTCTCAATTTCTTTAATGGACGTGTACATTTCATAGATCGCTTCTAGGGCTTCAAGATTAACATTCACTTCGACCTCTCTCGCATTCTTCGGGATTTCATCGACCTTCATTATCGCAATTGACTTGTCCTTTCTCAAAACGATGTCAATGTTAGCCTTCGGCGTGGGGATCAGTATCTCCGTAAAATCTCCCACCGGGTCCTTCAGGAGATAAACCTTCATGACCTACCCCTAAAGAAATGATGATATCAC
>CAYOZM010000017.1:0-17600 GCA_964408475.1 uncultured Candidatus Bathyarchaeia archaeon
ATCAAGCAAATCTTCTAGTAGTTCTCAAATTCTCTCGCCGGTTCGAGATAATGGGATGGATAGTTCCTCCTCCAAAGAAGTCAGTTAAGACTAGGAAAGAGTTTGAAGCAGAGAGAATAGAGAAGGCCAAATGGCTGGTTGAGCAGAACCTTCTAATTTCCGAACGAATAGCGAAAGCAATGATCAAAGTGCCGAGAGAAGAGTTCATCCCAGAAGACTACAGAGATTATGCGTACGTCGAGGTTCCCCTGCCCATCCCCGGCGAGGAGGCCACGATCTCTTGTCCACATAGCTACCCTCTATTTTATGAAGCGTTAGAACTCAGGGAGAATGATAGGTTTCTAGAGATAGGAACAGGGTCCGGATATGGCGCGGCCTTAGCTAGAGAGATAGTAGGCGGAAAGGGACGGGTGGTCACCATTGAGATCGACGAGAGAACTTACGAATTCGCTACAGACAATCTGAAAAGACGTCAATATAGCGACGTGCTCGTAATTTTGGGCGACGGATCGCTTGGATATCCACAAGAAGGCCCTTACGACAAAATCTGCGTAACAGCAGCCTGCCCAAGAATCCCAAGGCCATTGATCAGCCAGATGAAACTCGGAGGTAAGCTTGCAGCCCCAGTCGGCTACCCAAACTGCGAACAAGACTTAATTCTCTTAGAGAAACAATTGAATGGAAAAACTAGAGAAAGGATCGTCGACAAGGTCCTGTATGTCCCATTAAAAGGCAGATTCGGCTTCCAGCGATCGAATTTCCAGTTCTAGAGCTTGATGGTTTTAGGGTTCTTCAATTAAGTGTGCTAGTGGTCATGCCGATGTTGCGTGGACTCCCAGTCTTCTCGTCAGAACCATCGAGAACAAGAAGAAAAGAGTAGGAGCTCGCCCTAATCTCCCAAGCTCAACCGCTCCATCTCTAAACCGAGTAGATCGATACTTATTGTCTCGAGTTCCTAAAGACGATCTATCAATGTCGCATAAGCTCAGGGATGTGGACAAAAACCTGATCGACGATTCTGTATACAAATTGTTTTGTGACCAGCTTAGTTCAGTGGAGCCTGTAACGATTGCCGACGATTGATTCCTCATCAGTGAAACGTATTGATCCCCGGCTTTCCACCAGACCGTGTTATTCGAAGGGCATCTACCACTCGCCAATATCTGATGAGCACCTACAGCATTCATCATTTGAATGAATGAATCGAAGAATTCAACCGAGTCGCGCTCAGTATCCCAAACGATCTTCCATGTGAATAGACGACTTTCTCCTTTCTCATAATACGTGAAATTGTCTCCATGCCATCCCTCAGCGGCCTTTGCAGCATCATCTCGTGGTATGTGGCGACTCAACATTACACGTATGAAGTGCTCGCCGAACCTGTCCGTCTTAACAAGATTCCAATCCGAACTATTCAATGGAATAGAATTCACCAAGACAAAACTCTCGCCTTCAAGATACTTTTCCAGATGCAAGATCTGCTCAGTCGTTAGAGGAGGATTCACGTATGCCGCGTTAACCTTCTCCCACCCTCCTGCTTTGTATAGCGCTAAGACAAAACTCTCCCCGTACCTATACCGGAAGAGCCATAGTTCAATAAGCGACTCCGGCATCTTCACGGATGGGAGGCCAGTCGCAACTGACAGTTTGTTGAATAAGGATGTGAATGTAAGACCGTTTGAAACCGTGGGGGTAGCCGTCGCCTCTTCTATATACTTGTCCGAGGTAAAGCCTGCATCTCCCTCTATTAGAGCAGCCCACGCTTGAAGCTCATCGTGAAAACGCATTTCAGGATTCTTGAAGTACTTTTCTTGCATCAAGTGCATAATCTCATGAGCTAACGTCCGTTCTGCAGAGACCTTGTCGAATGGATTGAAATACTCTCTAACAACGTATAAATCGCCTTCCCACACTGCCGCCATCGTAGCTCCAGACTGCTCAACCATAACTTCAGCGAGAGAAAGGTTCTGAGGCATAAGGAAAAGCGCTTTATAGATCTCCTCCTCGACCTTCAACTCCTTTGACGACTCTTCAGCAAATTTTCTACCCCAATTCTCTTCAACCCAATCGAGGGTAACGACCTTCAAAGGTATATTTTGTGGTGGAGAAAGCCCTCTCACTAGAACCATCTTTCCTGAGACCTCGCGAAGCAATGTCTCGGTCTGCCCACTATAAGCGTCCTGTCCAGTCGTACTCTCCCGATATATGCTCTGAAGGACGCTGAAGTAGAAGAAAGCTAATAGGCCCGTGCTAAGGCAAAGCGCAATGATCACAAGCGCCGCAAACCCATTCTTGCTCAAATGCACGGTTCACTTATCCTACATTCAGCGTAGGCAATCCCCTTTTTATACTGCTCTATGAGGACAATCCACAACTTCTATCTTGTACGATCAACCTCGGATTTCCGATACTTTAAATTTCGAACTGTTTTCTATTGAATCAGGAGAAACTCTTGAGCCAACTTAGAAAGCTCGAAAATAAACCGCTCGAATCGCCCAGCGATTTGCCACTGACAAGCGAGGCTGATCACAGGCTTAACGAATTGCTGGACTCTAAAGAAACTCAGGAATTCATGAAGAATATACGTGTCTCGAAGGACAAGTTGCGCCGTTTCATCGAGAAACAGGCGAATTGGATTGCCTCCCATACGAAGAGAAAAGTTGATGTAGAAGACGTAGAGGAGGCTTGGGATACGGTCGTTCGAAACGGCGACCTTGGAGTTTGGCCGAGCGAACTCAGAAAACAGATCGAGGAGGAATAGTGGATGCCAAAGCTGAAATTGGGCTTAGTGGGCTTAGGAAATTGGGGAAAGAGGCACTACGATATATGGAAGAGACATGCGGATATCGAAGTAAAAGCAATCTACGACCCGAAATTTTCCAACTCAACACCTTCGTTGGACAGCTTGATCGAAAAAGTTGATGTCGTTGATGTAGTCGTTCCAGCTGAATCTTTAGCCGACGTGGCCTCAAAAGCTATACTAGCAGGAAGACACACTTTCATCGAGAAGCCGATGGCGAGCTCCTTACAGGAAGCGCGAAAGATTGAAGCGGTCGCCAGAGAAACCCCCGATGTCATCGTCATGGTCGGTTTTATTGAAAGATTCAACCCAGTATTTCGGAAAATTCATTTTGTTATACGCACATTGAAGAAGCCGTTAAGAATTTTCTGCCAGAGATCAGGAACCCCCACTCTCGTGGCGCAGAAGACAGGCGTCTTGAAGGATTTAGCCATTCACGATGTGGACTTACTCCGCTGGATGCTGGGTGAGCCGAGAAGAACAGTGATCCGTTCCATGGAAAGATTCCATTTTGGGCAGTTAGAGCTCAAGTTCAACAGTGGGATAGAAGCCATGATCATATCTGATTGTCTTGGACCTAAAGTTCGCCGTTGGGTACTTCAATTTGAAGACAAGGTCGTTTACGCCTTCTTTGAAGATAACAGGTGGAGACTGTTCGTAGACAATGCGGAAATTCCGATCGCCTGGAAACCTCCTCTTGAGAAAGAGTTGAACTCTTTCATCTCGTCCGTAAAGCACAACGTCCATCCAGCCCCGTCGATTCAAGATGGAGTCAAGGCGCTGGAAACGATAGAAGAAGCTGTAGAATTCAAAACGATCCTATGACGACAGCTTGCAATTTCAGTTCGCAATGTCACGCGATCGTAAGGTATTCTCTCGGAATCCTCTTCGCAAGAAACAGGTCCCCGGTCTTGTAGAAATGTATCCCCTGATTATGAGCCTTTAGAGTTGAGATCTTAAGAATAACAGGGTTCTTATCTCTACGCAGTCCTACCTTACGGGCATCCTCCGGTGTTACCGACAAATGCACATACTGCCTCTTCATAGGTAGAAGCCCCTCCTGCTCAATCCTCTCTATATTTCTTCTAGCGGTTCCATGGAAGAGATATTCAGGTGGAGTAACAGATTGGTAATGAATCTCAGTCAGAAATGTGTGCCCATATAGAGCCCTTATTTTATCGCTTACCACCTCGAAACGCTTCTTCTCAGACCTCTCCACAACCTCCATGATATGTTGCTTCATAACCCAACGCCAGCGATCTTTCTTCTTAATCTGGGCCACCAGATTGCCGATCGGTACATATCCATCACCATCAGGATGAAGACCGAACCTTCTCGGCCTGTGGCGCAAAATGTATGATAAGAATCTACTCAGCCGCTCCAGTTCATCCATTGAAAGTGAAAGGGATTTCCTCAAAGACTTGCCTCTTCTTCCGCGGTCACTAGCAAATCTTCTATCATTGTTCCTAGAGTGCTTGTGCCTTTCTCGTTCCTTGATGCCTGCTCACAAGAAACTCCCTCTTGCTCTGCAGGTAGTCTTCAAGCAAGAGACATTGTGCTAAACATACTTTGCTATGTTTTCACCAATCTTAGCCCTTACTGTTCGTGCCATCGGCTCGCATTTCGCATTCAAGAGATAAGCGATCGACCCCGATATTTTGTCCTCCATCTCGCTAACATCCTCGTAGTTCGCTTGGCCCTTACTTATTATCAGGTCGCATGTCTTCAGCATTCTTTTGAGTTTCCTGCTTGCCTTAGCGAATTCTACGCCATACGCATCGCTGCCTGTAGTGATAACCTCATCAGCAACCTTATCCAAGCCTATCTGCGAAATGTCAGCCAGAGTCACATCGTTCGATACAGGGCCACCTCTAACCACAGCGGTAACTCGCGGACCATACCGCTTTATCTCTTTCATCAATAAAGCATCGAAGACAGCTTCACCGCTATTGTCCAGTAGATAGAGCACACTCTTCGATGATCTGACTTTTCTGAAGATCTTTGGAACATCGTCAACCGCCAAGCCTTGCTTGGCAGCTTCCTCAGGACCCTTCCTCAAGTCTGCTGAAACCTTGAACCTATGCCCCATGACTCCGTAATCTACGATGTTTCCAGCAATCGCATATAGGATGCATCGTCTGAATCTCTCTTCAGGATTCCTCATTTTCATAAGTTCTCTTTCGACAGACTTGACAATCTTCATCGCAACAGAGTTGCATACGCGTTTAATTCTTCTATAGGGATCACTGACGCCGGTCAAACGCTTCACGACTCGGTAAGCGTATGTGTTAAGCTGGGAGGGGGTAACTCTAGCTAATGTTTTCTCCGCCACTACTCTGCTCGCTTCTTTCATAATCGCCATCTGCACCCTTGTGTTCTTCGTTGCAAGCTTTCCGGTGCAGAAGACATCATGAAGAATACACGGAATACAGGCAGGTTCAGCTTTCAATAGGTCCACTCCACGTAAATCTCATAACCGCTAAGGAAAGCAAACTCAATTCGTAGTCTTATAGACGTTTCTTTGAAACTGAAACTCGATAAATCTCAAAGGACCGTACGTGAAGATTCTGGCATCGCAACTCACCTCTAAGAAGACGGATAAGCGCCTGTCTGCAAAGCTGTCATCACGGATCCCCACTCCTGTAGGTTCCACTCATTTGGGTTCTAAAACCTCATACTTCACAGGTTCGCTTGTACTATAGTTCAAAGTGGCTCCAAGGATTCTAGAAAAAAGGAAATGGAAGAGTATCTGTTAGTAAGGCAGGGTTTCTAACCATGGATACAGTTCCCTCAGCTTCTTCATAGCCTTCTGCACCTCTTCTTGTGGGTAATCATAGGGTGGAAGTTTGCCTTGCAGGTAGTCGTCGAAGGCTTGCATATCGAAATGGCCGTGGCCGCACAGCAGGAAAAGAATGGTTTTCTCTTCGCCTGTCTTCTTGCATCTTAACGCTTCGTCGATGACGCCCTTGATGGCGTGGGATGGCTCTGGAGCCGGTATCGTTCCTTCAGTTTTAGCGAAGAGCGTGGCGGCATCAAAGACTTCCACTTGGTTGTAGGCTATTGTTTCCACTTTCTTCTCCATGGCGAGCAAGCATAGGGTAGGAGCCATACCATGATAGCGTAGGCCTCCAGCGTGGATCGGTGGCGGTATGAACTCATGGCCTAAGGTATGCATCTTAATCAACGGGGTTAGCCTCGCTGTGTCGCCGTGGTCGTACATGTATTCTCCCTTGGTAACGGAGGGGCAAGCCGTGGGTTCAACAGCTACGAACTTTATATTCTTCGGGGCCTTCCCCGAAACTTTGTCGTAATAGAAGGGCCAGTAGAGCCCAGAGAAGCTGCTGCCTCCGCCTATGCATCCGAATATTACGTCCGGGTAGTCATCCACCATTTCAAGCTGTTTTTGAGCCTCCAAACCTATCACGGTTTGATGCGTAAGGACATGGTTGAAGACGCTGCCTATGCTGTAATTGGCTTCCTCGTGGACGAGGGCGTCCTCTACGGCTTCGCTAATGGCAATCCCTAGGCTCCCAGGGTTGTCAGGGTCTTCTTTTAAGATCTTTCTGCCAGCCTCTGTTTTGGTGCTGGGGCTTGGGTATACCTCGCCGCCCCAAAGCTCCATTAGAACCCTTCTGTAGGGCTTCTGATAGTAGCTTGCCTTCACCATATACACGGTGGATTTAAGGCCAAAGGTCATGCAGCCAAAGACTAGGGCGGAGCCCCACTGGCCAGCCCCCGTTTCCGTAGCAATGCGTTCTACGCCTTCCTTCATGTTGTAGTATGCCTGTGGAACGGCGGTGTTGGGCTTGTGGCTTCCTGGGGGGCTGCCGCCTTCGTACTTGTAGTAGATCTTGGCGGGGGTATCTAGAGCCTTCTCCAGCCCAACAGCCCTGAAGAGGGGGGTGGGTCGCCAGAGCCGATAGACTTCCCTCACCTCTTCAGGAATGGATATCCATCTGTCCTTGCTGAACTCTTGGGCAATAATCTCCTTGGGAAACAACCGAGGGACGATTCCGGGTCCAGGCGCCCTCTTGTCTGGCTCTATTGTTGGAGAAAGTGGTCTAGGCAGATCAGGCAGTATGCAGTACCACTGCTTGGGTATTTCCTCTTCGTCTAATAATATCTTCCTAGATGCCATGCCTTTTCACTTGCCGTTTTCAATATTTCACAGTAGTGGGGATATAGGAAGTATTTTAAGCTTCCGCGTACACATCTGTACGCGTGGAACCCCATGTGGAATAGGATAGCAAAATACCTAGAAAACCATCCAGAACGCTTGTCAGTCGCAAAGCTCCTCGTGGAGAACGGCCTAAGCGTACGGAACAGAAAGATCTACTGCAATGAGATAGAGGTCCCACCGATAAGAATCGCAAGAGTCTCAAAGGTTGATCGAAGAACCGTAACTGAGACGATAAAAGCTATTGAAGGAAACCCAGATCTCCAAGTCATATTCAATAACATAAGGTCAGCAGGACACTCGCTGAAAGAGATCGCTCGACACTTGAATCTTGGCGTGGTGGAGATAACGCCTGTAGACGCGAAGATCCCGGGAATACTCGCCCGTTCAGCTACATTGATCGCTGAGAAGAACATAAGCATCAGACAAGCGATAGTCGACGACCCGGAGCTCTCGCCTGAGCCGAAATTGACACTCGTTACTGAGACTAAGATCCTTGGAGAACTCGTTCCAGAATTTCTCAAAATAAAGGGTGTTGCGAAAGTCTCAATATACTAGAAATCTTCATCACTTGAACGCTAGATAAGCGATTAAGCTTATTGCTATAAGGCCTGCTGCCATCAAGATTACTAATTCAGGTCTCAATTTTATGCCGAGCGTCTCTTCTTCGAAAAACCTGAGTAGCCCAGCGCTTGCGGCAGGCATCGGCGCTTCGCTTCGACGCCTCTTCTCTCTGCGACTCAACCGCTATCCCTTTAGAACAATAATCTGGGACGCTGTTTTAAACTTTGAAAACGAAAGCAAGCGTTATCTTATGCGAATATACTCGTAGGCGTCTCTAGCTGTATCGAATGCAAAGTGTACCTTCTGAAAACCTCTTCTAAATTCCTCCACATCGCCTCTAACTTTCTCAACGGCCTCATTATCGACGACGACTCTCTTCATGAACTCAGCAATTTCAATCATCTCTGACTCTCCCATCCCCAACCTAGTTACCTCCGACGCTCCGACTCTTATTCCTCCAGGGTTCTGGAAATGCCGGCCTTCTTTAATATCCCATGGAAGTAGATTCCGATTCAGGATAATGTTCGCTTTCTCCAGCTTCCTTTCCAAATCGCCGCCAAGCCCGTACTTCGTCACGTCTATGATTACCACGTGAGACTCTGTGAATCCTTTATGTTCGCCTAGCACCCGGAACCCTCGTTCAAAAAGCGCTTGCCCCAAAGCCTTAGCGTTCTTCACTATCTGTCTAGCATATTCTTTTCCGAAAGCAAGCATCTCAGCCAATGCCACAGCTTTGCCGGCAACATGATGCAGGTGATGATTACTCACATTACTCGGAAAGACTTTGCTCTTTATCAAATCCCCATATTTACTCCATGAGAGGATCAATCCGCCTTGAGGTCCTGGCAAAGTCTTATGCGTACTACAAGTCATAGCATCAGCGCCCTCCCTCAATGGATCTTGAAAAACTCCGCCTGCAATCAATCCTGCTACATGAGCTCCATCATAGCAAGCTTTTGCGTCTACATTGTGGAAAGTCTCAGCCAATTCTTTGACTGGATGCGGGAAGGGAAAAACGCTGGCGCCAAACATAGCTATTTTTGGGGGAAAATTCTCCTTAGCCATCTCCTCTACTTTAGCCTTCGTCTTGTCGACATCGATGGTCAACTCCTTGTGGTCAAATGGAAAATACTCAACCTTTAGGCCATGAACAGCGCCAGCTGTTCCGCCGAACTCAAGCTTCCCCATGCTTATGTGGCCCCCGGCAGGGATAGCCAAAGCCATCATTCGTTCGCCGGGTTGGCTGAAGGCAGTATAGACTGAAAGATTTGCACACACGCCTGAAACCGGGCGGACATCAGCAAACTCAGCGTTGAAAAGCTTCTTAGCCAATTCAACGCAAAGAAGTTCAACTTGGTCTATGTAGATGCAGCCGGCGTAAACTCTTTCCCCCGGCCACCCTTCCGCGTAGCGATTTCCGAAATCTGTTATGATCGCCTCTCGAACCGCTGGGCTCGGAACATTCTCACTTGCTATTAGCGGAATACTCTTCGAGAACCAGTCGTGATGCTGTTGCAGGAGTTGGAATACTTTATCATAGGATTCACGAGGCGTAGACATCTCTCAATCCTCAGCATACTCAGTTTGGAGCGAACGGTCGAATTAAGGTTTTGCACAGAAATACCGTTCAAGTAAAGAATAGAGCACACTATTTCGCTTTCTTGAGACGCAACAGCGGTAGCTCGAATGCCCTCTCAGAATCCACGATATGCGTAACGCGAACGCTCCTGCGCTGAAGAGCTCTGCTTATGAATCGCCTATGACACTTGAAGACCATCTTCTCACTACACATTATTGCTACCCTGCAATTCTTCGCAAGCTCTTTAACTCGCTTTAGTCCACTCTTGAATTCTTCAGTCTTCATGTGTTTCTCGTACCCGCCTTTTCGGAAACCCCCAAGCAGATCCCCTAAATACTCGTAGCTGATATTCCTCCCCTTTAGCGCTTCTCGAAGGCTTTCTTTCTTAAACCATTCCCACTTCGAAGTTGGAAAACGCCTTACGTCGACTAAAAGTTCTATGCCGTACTTCTTCAAAATTTGCAGGAATTCATCAAGTGTCCTGTTGCTATGCCCAACAGAAAAAATCATCAGGTTATGCTTCTTCATCAGACCACATGCTAGATTCTAGGTTTCATAACCACGCCTTTAGCATCTACTTGATACCAATACTGTTTGGTGGAGTAATGCATCTCTCTGAGCTTCTGGACCTGCAGTACAGATTTGGACCCATGTTTCTCTTCAACTCTCCTTATCTCGATTACACCGTCGACGATGTGTTCCAAGGCTTTTACTGTCTCAGGCCTATGTGCGCCCTTATGTAGGACATAGATCAAAGTGTTCCCGAAATTCTTCTGAGCAGCCATTTGATGATGGATATAATTAAAAACTGCTCCTTCATCCCGTGAAGAAAGCAACAAGGTTGAAAGTGAGTCGACAACTCCACGAAGATTATTCTTCGGTTTAACGGATGAAACGACGAGGCGAATGATGTCATGAACCTCTTTTATGTTCCGAATATCGTGAACAACATGTTTGACGTCCGATCGGAACTCTCCCCAACCAAAAGCGTCTGTGAAGCCATCTATCAGAAACAGTTTGCTAAGGTTCGTAAACTTCTGAACATCGATTCCATAGGAAGCTAGCATCTTTATTATCATTCTAGGCGGGTGCTCAGTGTTCAAGATGTAGCAGAACTCGCCGTTCCGCAGCCCTCCTGCAATAAAGTGTGCAACCAACGCGTCAGGCTTTGTGCCAGTATCTTCCTCAAGCAGTAGAACTGTTCCTCGAGGCAATCCGCCTCCCAACGCCTTGTCTAAGACGTTCAGACCGAACATAGCCAACTCCGACTGCGCCAAAACAGAGTCCTCCAAAAGAATGCGCATACTTCCATAAGCTCAAGTTCTCATCAGATGTAAGTATTTCGGAGGCCCGAACGGTTTGGCGACCATCAGAGAGTTCCAAGAATTAATGAAGAAGATGTACATACACCGCGACGTCAAGAGAGGCCCAGACCGAACGATGCTCTGGTTTATTTCAGAGGTCGGAGAGTTCGCCGACGCTCTCGTCAAGAATAATAGATTAAACATCGAGGATGAAGCAGCAGACGTTCTGGCGTGGCTCTGTAGCATATGCAATCTGTTAGAAGTAGATCTTGAACAAGCAGTCACAAGGAAGTACCAAAAGTGCCCTCTTTGCAAGAGTCTCCCATGCAGATGCACTCGCGAGCCATAGAGCGGGTTTGACGTGAAGTAGTTTACAGTTCTCATCCTTCAATAGCTAAATTAACGCAAGCAGCTTTCATGATAAGGCTTAGGAGAGAAGATGGTTGGGCGGATGGACACCGAGAAAGCTGCTACGCGTTAACCTCTCTACATCAAAGATAAAAAAAGAAATGATCCGGACCCAAATCTACAAAGATTTTCTTGGAAGCAAAGGCTTCTCCGCGCAACTACTCTTCAAGGAGCTCAAAGCTCACACAGATCCGCTAAGCGAGATGAATAAACTTCTGTTCATGACTGGTCCTCTCACAGGATCTGCTGCCCCAGCCGGCTGCAAGTTCTCAGTAGCTACGAGAAGCCCTTTGACTGAAACTTGGCTTGATGCACATTGCGGAGGGTTCTGGGGCCCTGAACTAAGATTTGCCGGATTTGAAGGAGTTATAATCGATGGACGAGCGTCGAAACCGGTATATCTGCATATTGAAGATGGCCAAGCACAGATCTGTAATGCTTCCGAACTTTGGGGGAAGAGCACTTTCGAAACCATGGAAATTTTGAAGGAGCGACATAAGACGGATAGAGCTGTCAGGGTTGCGTCTATAGGTCGATGTGGTGAAAAGCTCGGATTGCTATCGAGCATTATTGCTGATGTTAGAGCTGCTGGAAGAGGCGGCTCCGGCGCTGTGATGGGCTCGAAGAATTTGAAAGCTATCTCCGTGGTTGGACATACAAACGTAGAGGTTGCGCACCCGGAAGATCTTCGTGAAGCATGCAACGTTGCAAACCAGAAGATTAGAGAGAACGAAGTTACAAGCGTTAGCCTACCGAACTATGGAACGGCAAACATTGCGCTAGCGGTGAATGAGGCTGGAGGCTGGCCTACGAGAAACTTCCAGTCAGGATACTTCAATGAGGCGGATGAAGTAAGTGGCGAATCTTTCAGCAAGGATCTTTGGGATGGAGGTCGCGCTTGGAGGCCTTGCTTCAGTTGCACGATCAGATGCTCACACGTCGCCAAACTCATGAAAGGGAAATATGCTGAGATCCTAGATGAAGGCCCTGAGTACGAGACGATTTGGGCTTTCGGTCCTCAATGCGGAATCTCAAATAGAGAAGCTATAACTGCGGCTGATTACTACAGCGACTACTACGGAATTGACACTATATCATTAGGTAATACTGTAGGTTTCCTCATGGAGTGTTACGAGAAAGGGCTCATCACAAGCGAAGAGACGAATGGCATAGAATTAAGATTTGGGAATGATGACGCTTTACTAGCTGCTGTGCGTGCCGCTGGATCCTTGGAAGGAAAACTAGGCAGATTGGCTGCAAATGGTGTAAAGAGAGCATCAGAACACATTGGGAGAGGGTCGGAGAAGTTTGCTATGCATGTCAAAGGCTTAGAGATCCCAGCCTACGACCCCCGGTCAGCCCAAGGAATGGCCCTTAGCTACATGTTAGCGGACAGAGGCGCATGCCATCTTCGGCCATGGACCTACGGGGCAGAGTGGCTAGGAACCGAGCCTAGAATAGACCCATTCACTATCGAAGATAAGCCTGCTCTGGTTAAAGCGAAGACTGAAGCAGCAGCGATAATCGACAGCGTCGGCATCTGTATGTTCGCAACATTCGCAATATCGGTTGAAGAAGACCTACTGAATCTAACAAATGCAGCTACGGGCTTCGAGTTTTCAAGAGAGGAGTTCATGCTGATTGGAGAACGAATCAATAATCTAACTCGTTCGTTTAATGTTAGAGAAGAGTTCACAAGCAAAGATGATAAACTCCCATGGAGGGCAGTTCATGAGCCAGCTCCTAAAGGGGGATGTAAAGGTATGACCGCAAAGGCTCAAGAGATGTTGCAACGTTACTATAGAATCTCGGGCTGGACTGAGGACGGAATACCCAAAAGAATGAAGTTGAAACAGCTTGGACTGAGCTTTGTAGTCGACGAGTTATATCCTAAACAAGAAGAGTGAGAGAACTTGGTCTATACACCTGAAGGAATCTTCTCGGCAATGCCGACTCCATTCAAGAAGGATGAATCGTTAGATCTAGAAGGTATACGAACCTTGATTCAATTCTACATGAAGGCAGGGTTGAGTGGAGTTGTGGTCTTAGGAACCTCTGGAGAACTGACTATGCTCACGGATAGAGAACTAGAGCAGGTGGTGGATACCGCTGTAGACGAAGCGAACGGAAAGACTAAGGTAATAGTAGGAACCGGTATGCCATCCACAAGGAAGACTATACAATTCACTAAATATGTGAAGGATGCTGGGGCTGACGCAGCACTCGTAGTAACTCCATATTATTTCCACCCGAGCGCTGTTGGAATGAAAGACCATTACGTTGCGATTGCGCGAGAAACCAGGTTTCCTATAATTGTGTATAATATCCCAAGCTTCGCAGGGAACGCGATTACTCCAGATATGATCTATAGATTCTCACAGGAGGAATACATTGTAGGCATAAAAGACAGCTCGGGAGCGATCTTCGATCTTACTGAGATAATAAGGCTCTCTCCAAAACGGTTTTCAATCCTATGCGGTTGGGACCCCTTGCTTATGGCGGGCCTACTTCTCGGGGCTAAAGGCGGGATGCTCGGGAGCGCAGCTGTGGCGCCTAAACTTGTGTTAGATTTGTACAAGGCATCATTGGAAAAGCGAGTTGATGAGGCTAGAGATTTACAGAAGAGAGTTCACTTTATCTTCAGAGCTATGTTCGTCGGAACCTTCCCAGCCGCCTTGAAAGCCGCTTTGAACCTTGTGGGGTTGCCGGGCGGATTTGTTCGAAGCCCGCTTGAGAACTTGAAGACAGCGGAGATGGCGAGAGTTCGGTTCGATCTTGAACGCGCGGGTGTTCTGGAGCAACTCGAATAAACATTGGGAGAAAATTGCCGTAGTAACCTTCTCGAATGCCCTTTGAGTTGACCTGGTTTCTAAGTTGGGCAGGGAATCTTCGACCGTTTCAGTCGCCTAACAGGTTGGAAAGCCGAACAATAGAAGCGTAACAACTCCGTTCCAGAATTACATGTATTTTCCGTGGGTCGTTGCTGCCCCAATAAATGCGTCGATATTTTCCAGAGGTGTTTGAGGAGCAGCTGTTCCACCGAAGGATAGTATATACCCTCCGCCCGGCTTACCGATCTCGATAAGCTTCTGGCATTCTCTCGAGACATCCTCTGGTCGGCCTTTGAGAAGCACACCTAAAGGAGACAAGTTTCCGGCAAGGCACATCAGCTTACCGATTTTAGTTTTAACCTCCGCAAGATCTAACTCTGGGCAAAAGCCGAACAATACTCTGGCTCCGATTTCTGGAAGCCTTTCTAAAATATGCCTTGTGTTAGAGTCGTTATGGAATACCCCTATTCCACTAAACTTCGAGAAGATTCTCTTCAATGGCGGAATACAAAATTCTTGAAAATGCTTAGGGGACATCAGTCCGGAATAATCGTCGGCAATGGCAAACCATCTAAATTCACCAACGATTTCTTGTTGTGCTTTCAACCAAGTGATCACAGTTTCAGCTGTGATACTTAGAAGCTTGCGGAGCAGTTTGGGCCTCATATAGATATCTTTGAAAAGTTCAGTGAGACCCCTCAATTGAGCGGCTATGTCGATAGGTCCAATGCTGTATCCTACCCCGTCGACATAACCGTAGTCTTCCTTCAACCTTCGCTGTACAGTCCGCCTCATGTAATCTAGGTGTTCTAACATCAACGGCATGAGGCCGTCGTGCCTTGGATCGGGGACCTGCAAGCGATCGACATCAATTGAATCCCTAATTATAGGATGAGAAATCCAAGGAGGAGCCGTATCTGACCAAACTACTTCGCATCCAAATCCAGAAGCTTCGACTACGACGCCCTCGTCCGCCCAAACTCCATTATAGAACATCACCTTCGGAAAACGTCTTAACACGCTTAGTTGTGCGTTCAGCTTCTTCTTCGCATCGCGATAATAGTCTGATACACTTAATCCAGCGAATCTTGATATGAACGGCCCTGTGCAATAGGGCATAGCTGGAAGTTGATCAGGTTGCTTCAACTCCGCCGCAGTAACGAATCTCTCATAAGGAGTCATGTCTCAACCCAGATGTTTTCATTAGAGATAAGAGAAGGCCGCGTTAGAAATAAATCGCTATTTCATAAGGACCACGGTTGGTTAAGTTCGGGTTTATATGCTTGAATCGACAACACTGCACGAGAGGCATTGTTACAATGGGTAGATACTCAACAAGCTATGACGCCATTAAGAGCGCAGTCGACAGGATCAAACTTATAGATACCCATGAGCATCTGCCGCAGGAGTCGGAGCGTATAAAAGGTAAGCCTGACCCTTTTGCAATCTTCCTAATTCATTACATATCTTCAGACCTAGTTTCTGCCGGCATGCCCAAAGACGTGCTATATAGAGTTCGCAGCACAAGCTTACCACTTAACGAGCGATGGAGGCTGCTAGCGCCGTTTTGGAAGAAGATTCAGAATACTGGTTACGCTAGATCCCTCAATCTAGCTGTTAAGGGACTCTACAATATCGATGGTATAAATGAAAGAAACTGCAAAGACTTAGAGGCAAAGATAAAGTCAGTGAACAAGCCGGGACTTTACAAGTGGGTATTGAAGGAGAAAGCGGGTGTAGAATTATCCATCCTCGATAATGAGACAGTTGATGTCGATAGATCTTTGTTCGCGCCTGTAATGCGATTTGACGATTTCATCCTCCTGAAGGAGAGAAGCGATGTCGAAGCATTGGAGAGAAAATGCGAAATGAAGATTCACTCACTCTCAGACTTGACTAAAGCACTAACGCTGCACTTCGAGAAACTCTCCAAGTCCATAGTGGGAGTGAAGATAGCTTTAGCCTATAGAAGGCCGATCTACTTCGAAAAGGCGACCACCTCTGATGCTGAACGCGTATTCAATAAAATCTACTCTCAAAAAGTCTTTAGACGGATCGAACTGCCAGATGGCGCGAGAGTGAACATCCCAGAAGGAATCTCCTTCGAGGAAGCCAAGCCTCTCCAAGACTTCATTGTTCACACGGTCCTTCAACTCTCAGGAGCTTACCAACTGCCAGTCCAGATTCATACGGGCCTTCAGGAAGGAAATGAAAATGTAGTTGCAAGTTCTAACCCTGTACATCTGGTCAACCTCTTCATGGAATACAAAGAAGTCAAGTTCGACGTATTCCATGGCGGATACCCATATACAAGCGAACTCACAGCACTCGCAAAGAATTTCCCAAACGTCTATGTAGACCTGTGTTGGCTTCACATAATCTCGCCGACGGTAGCTCGTCGCGTACTTTCAGAGCTTTTGGACACTGTGCCTAGCAACAAGATCCTCGGGTTCGGCGGAGACTACAGATTTGTTGAAGGCGTTTATGGACACGCCCTCTTGGCAAGAGAGAACATAGCGAGAGTATTGACAGAGAAAGTAGAAGATGACAACTTCACTCAAAAAGAAGCGCTTCTACTTGCACAGAGGCTGCTTAGAGATAATGCAAATGAACTATACTTTCCGCGCGGCCGTCGCTAAGAGGAAAATACATGTCTGACATTGTCCTTGTGCAGCCTCCTATGCCCGAACATTTGCGCCAATATGCACGTGAGGTTATAGTGTGCCCCCCTCTTGGACTTGGCTATCTTGCTTCGACTCTTCTGGAAAATGGGTTCGAAGTGGAATTGACCGACCTATCTATTGAGAACCCAGATAGAAAAGGAATTGAGTTAGAGCTCCGAAGAAGAAACCCGAAGATCTTGGGAATCACAACCACAACGAGCACCTACAAGAACGCATTGAATGTCGCAACGATTGCGAAGGAACTCGATCCAAACATTGTGACGATCCTCGGAGGCCCGCATGTCACGTTCACAGATGAAGAGACTCTTAGAAATAGGCAAGTGGATGTCGTGGTCCGCCATGAAGGGGAGCTTACAATACTCGAACTCTGCCAGAGGCTCCTAAGGGAGAATAAAGAACTTGGACCGGTTGCTGGAATATCGTACCGCGAAGACAACGTGATTGTGAAGAATTCGGACCGTCCAGTAATCGAGAATCTCGACGCGTTACCGTTCCCGGCGAGACATCTAATGCAATTGGACAAATACCTCTCGCCCGGAACAGTTATCACAAGTCGAGGATGCCCATCGAAATGCATCTTCTGCGCAGCAGAAGCGATGTCTGGAGGAAAATACCGTGTCAGAAGCCCCTCAAACGTTGTCGCTGAAATCAAGAAGGTGGCAGATGATTTTAATCCGAAGTTTTTCTTCATCGCAGATGACACGTTTACCGTTTTCCGAGATAGGACCCGAGAAATCTGCAAGCTCCTACACAACCTTCCAAAGAAAGTCGAGTGGGTATGTGAGTCCAGAGCCAACTTCATAGATAAGCCAACCCTACAAGAGATGGCTGAGGCAGGGTGTACTGCGATCCAATTCGGAGTTGAGTCAGGTTCGCAGAAGATTTTGAACTCAATTAAGAAGGGGATTAACCTCGATCAAGTCAGAAGAGCGGTTCGATGGGCTGTCGAAACGAAGATCCTGCCCGTCTGCAGCTTCATGGTCCCTCACTCTGAAGACACTTGGAAGACTGTGAAGGAGACAAAAAAGTTCATGCTCGAATTGAAAGATATGGGCGCATTCATCTACGTCAGTATGACCACACCATTCCCTGGAACTACCTTATACTTGGATGCCAAGGAGCTCGGGGTAACCATAGTCGCCGACGACACAGATAAGTATGATTTGACTGGCGAAAGCCCGGTGATAAGAACGCGCAGCTTATCGGTTGAAGCGATAAAAGCTGCATATAATGATCTTGTATCGATCTGCCCT
>CAYOZM010000018.1:0-17486 GCA_964408475.1 uncultured Candidatus Bathyarchaeia archaeon
GATTGATCGCGGAGGCGTTGAGTCCGGAATGAGTTTGATGTCGAGTCTAGAGCGTCTTGAGTGAGGAGAGGACTGCGGCGAGAATACTTGAGGATGAAGTCTGGTGGCGGCCGAGAAAGAAAGGAGTGATGCTAGATGTGCCCTTAGAGCGTTCTTCACCTTCGAGAATCAGGTTTTCAGAGACAGTAGGGAAACTAGCAAGAGTACAAGACCTACCATCGCTACAATTATTCCGACAACGGTCCAAGCCAACCAAGAAGGGATGATCGGACTGAGATATCCAATCAAACCCACACAGAAAAAAATTATGCCTGCCGCAAGCAAGACGATCCCTGTCACCGCTACCGCGATTGCTCTCAAGACTTGCTTGATCTTATCCTTCACATAGCCGCCCACGGCGTCTTGAGCTTGTCCAAGAATACTTGAATATATCTTCTTCAGAATCGCATCGATGACGTCCTTCGGCAACGGTAAGGTTTACTCCTTGGATTTTGCCAGAGCAACGCCTAGAGCCAATCCTATCGCGAACGCTATACCCATCGCCATGAGAGTGTTATCTTCAAGGATTTCTCTCCTCTTTTCCCTGAACTCTTCTATCTTTTTCTTCAACTCTCCAGCGATTTCATCAACACGTGCTCGAATCTCCTTCTTAGTCTCTTCAGACAGAATGCTCTCTAGTCCACGCTTTTCTTCTTTCGACAAAATCGATCACCAATAGACCTTGTAGTTCACAGATTATTAAGATTTTTATGCCTCTTGATCCTCGAGAACGTGCGAAGATAGTTCTTTATTTCAATAACAAATTTGAATTTGCAAGAGTTAAGATCCTACGTGCGAAACTCGGTTTGAGCTATCGCAGACTTGGTACAACTGTCGATTGTAGGAGACTGTCAATCCCTCGTACCGCTTACTAGCCCCGTACAAGCGAGGAAATGATAAGAGCAATACCTATCGCTACTATCGCGGACCCCGAAATCTTCGGAATCCAGCCTGCATATTTCGTCTTCTTAGCAATACCGGAGATTCCACCCATCAAAAAGCCCAGAGGTATAAGGCCCGCGGTCGTCCCCAAACCGAATATGAATACAGTTATCGTTCCGATCAGTACACTGCCCATCGAAGCTGCCCAAATGAAGACCGCCAGCTCGAAAGGGCAGGGTGGGAGACCTCTAACGAGGCCTAAGAGCAGGGCTGTTGACATTCTCAAACGTTCGCTTGTCTTGGCCTCGCTAGAAGAGATCCCGTTGTGATGATGAGTTATGTGAATTATTGACCAGCCAGTGAGCATAAAGAAGCCGAAGACGATAGTTATCAGCCCAGCTATCAACTCGAGAATCGCTTTGAATGCTTCCAGAAGGCTTACTCCGACAGAGGCAAATAGGAATCCTAAGGATGTGTCGATCAAAGCCATTCCAAGCCCGTAGAGTACCACCATTAGAATCCCCTCCCTCCACTTCTCGCTTGCCCAGAGAGCATAAAGCGAGACGACCGCTTTGTCTTCGCAAGGCTCTAGAGTGTGGGCGAGCCCTAGAATGAATGCCCCGATAAGTGTTACCGCTGCAATTTCATAAGCCATGACCCGTCGCACCTCGAAGCGGCAACGCAAACTTCTCCTTCAGTTGCGTCATAGTAGCTACTGTAAGTGCAAGTTCTATCTACAATTTTCGCTTCTCTGCCGCCTTTGTAACAGTTAGCGCGATAAGGTGTGATATATGAGTGGTTTTGGCATTTCGGAGATTGAGAGGTATCTGTTGAGTAGCTAGTTTCGGTGCTGTTTGCCTTTGTTCCTTGAAAGATGGCGTTTTCTTCTTCCGTAGAATCTTATTCCTGCGTAGTTGTTCTCCTTAACGAGGCCCTTCTCAATGAGGGCTGAAAGGTGTCGTTGCACTGTGGATGGGTTTGACTCAACATGCTTTGCGATAGCACTGCACCATAAAAGAGAATTTCTGGATAGAATATCTAGAATTCGGTTGCAGTAATCGCAGTCTTTCGAGTGCACTTTTCTCCACTATTCGATAGGAAGTGGATTCGAATTTATAATCAAGAGAGAGAAACGAAAATAATCAAACAAGATGGGGATGTCTTGAACTAGAACGGGCAAGTCATCGCCGGACAACCGCCGGAGTACTCTGAATCAACACTTACATGCTCTTCCTCAGGTCTCTCTCCTAGAGCTGGACCGATATAGAGGACCTGTTCCTTCTTGCTTCCGTATCTGTACACAGTTATGCCTTTACATTTCAATTTGTAAGCCAGCAGGAAGGCTTTTCTCACATCTTCCGGCGTAGCATCTTGGGGAAGATTTATCGTCTTTGCCACCGCGTTATCGACATACTTCTGGAAGGCTGCTTGAATTCTTACGTGCCATTCAGGATCTATATCGAGAGCTGTTCCGAAAAGCCTGCGGACATCCTCGGGGATCTCCTTAAAACCACGAACAGAACCTTTCTTCGCGACCATCATCATGAGTTCTCGGCTGTAGAACCCTCTTTGCTTCGCGATCCCTTCAAAATCAGTGTTGACTTCAAGCAGTCTAGTGCCTTCCATTACGTTCCGAACGAAGGAGACCGCGAACAACGGTTCGATCCCACTCGTCGTTCCTGCGATAACACTTATAGTTCCTGTCGGAGCTATGGTCGTTACAGTTGCATTTCTCATCTGCTTATATCCTTTCTTTTCCCAAATGCTTCCCTTGAAGTTGGGAAAGGATCCTCTCTCTTTTGCGATCTCGATAGATTTCCTCTCAGCCTCGACTCTTATGAACTTCATTATTTTCTCTGCGGTTTCGAGAGTCTTCTTGGAATCGTATGGTATCCCCATTTTGATCAGCGCTTCTGCAAATCCCATAACGCCCAAACCGATCTTTCTGTTGCTCTTTGTCATCTTCTCTATCTGTGGAAGGGGATACTGATTCGCGTCGATGACGTTGTCTAGAAAGTGGACAGCTGTTCCAATAGTTCTTTTCAATTTCGCCCAGTCGATCTCTTTGCCTTTGACCATCCTCGCGAGGTTTATCGAGCCCAAGTTACAAGATTCGAAAGGAACGAGCGGTTGTTCACCGCAAGGGTTCGTGCTCTCTATATCTCCGATGTGGGGAGTAGGGTTCCGCCTGTTTATTTCATCGATGAATACTAATCCAGGATCGCCGGTCTCCCATGCCATAGTTACAATCAGGTCGAAGACATCCTTAGCCTTAAGTGTCCTGACAACTTTCCCAGTGGCAGGATTCTTCAGTTCGTACTCCTCGTCACGTTCAACAGCCTTCATAAAGCTGTCAGTGACAGCAACTGATATGTTGAAATTGCTCAGAAAACCTTCCTTCCTCTTAGCCCTAATGAAATTCAGAATGTCTGGATGGTCAACCCGTAGTATCCCGATGTTTGCCCCTCGCCGTCTTCCCCCCTGCTTGATAACATCTGTGGCTGCATCGAAGACTCGCATAAAGGAGACCGGCCCAGAAGCGGTGCCTTTAGTCTTTCTAACGAGATCTCCTTCAGGCCTCAGTCTCGAGAAAGAGAAACCTGTTCCGCCACCTGACTTGTGGATTATGGCCATGTACTTTACAGCATCGAAGATTCCTTCAATAGAGTCCTCGACCGGCAGCACAAAGCATGCTGAAAGTTGGCCAATGTCCGTTCCCGCGTTCATCAATGTTGGAGAGTTTGGAAGGAACTCTAGGTTGGCCATGAGCCGATAGAACTCATCCTCGGTTTTCTTAAGGTCAGCTTTTCTGTCGTGTTGCAAGTCAACTGCCGCTATCGCTCTTGCGACCCTCCGGAACATCTGACTGGGTGTTTCGATCACTCTGCCTTCTTCATCTTTCAGTAAGTATCTTCTCTTCAGTACTTGTACTGCGTTTACTCCAAGCTTCAGGTCGTCGGTTACGCCCAAGAACCTCTTCGCCTCCCTTATCTCCGCACGCTTCTGGCGATACAATATGTACGCCTTAGCGACGTCCGAATATCCATATCTTATCAAAACCTCTTCAACGATGTTTTGAACATCCTCCACCCCCGGGATCTTCCCTGCGAATCTCTTCTCAAGAATGTCCACGACTTCGCCTGAAAGTTTCTCGGCTACATGACCGTTCTTGGCGTTGACCGCAGCTATCGCCTTGCCAATCGCGATCGTGATCTTGTTTTGATCGAATTCGACGATCGATCCATCTCTCTTCTTGATCTTAGCAATTATAGAACGGCGCAACGTCTTTGACCACTCTACCGATCGAGTTCTCTGCAACTAGTAATTGGTTGCTTCAATGTAGAATAAAAGTTGTCCTTTAAAGGCGTAAAGCCATGGTTTATACGGAGTCGGTTCTAGAATACAGTTTGTAGGTGCCGAGATTGGCTTTGAACCGGAGGAGCTTCATAGGACGGGTTAGAGAAGTTTATCGAAATGCGGGAGGACTCTGGGTCGCCGAGGTAAAGACTGAGGAATGGGGTAGGTTACTCTGCAGTCTCACAATTCCAGGCCGTGAGATCTCGGAGGACGAACAAAAGTTGATTAATGAAGCGAAGAGGCTTCGGGGTAGATTGTGCTTGTTCGAAGAGAAAGACGGTCGAATTGTAAACATCAGCCCTTGGGAAGGTTCTTAGATAGTCGAGTCATTCCCTGGACGGTTCATTTATAACGTGTGTTAATGAATCTACTGGACGAGTGAGTCTGATGCTGGAAGATATTTTCTCTTGGTTGAGAAAACGGGTTGGTGCCTGTACTACCGCTTCCTAATTGTTGGGCTGTGTAATGTTTTGTTCTCTACCCTTAGATTAACGAAGTGTGCAGAGCAGGAGATGCATGGGTCGTAGGCTCTTACAAGCATTTCACATTTCAATGCGGCTTCTTCAAGAGGTTGATCCAGTAGGTTCGGAACGAGTTCGTACAGGTCTTTCTCGACGTTGAAAGCGTAGTGGGCTGTTGGAGTGACTATGTCTGCTTTCTCGACCTTTCCCTCTCTGTCAAACTTGTAGTAATGGTATAGTATACCTCTAGGAGCTTCAGTTATCGCAGCTCCTTCTCCAGCCTTTATCTCAAATGATAGGTCCTCCTGCTTCAGTTTGAGACGGTCAATTATCTCGACGCTCTCATCTATCGCGTTAACGACTTCCAAAGCTCGAGCCACTATGCTCATATATGGTTTGAAGACGAGTGGCTGAAAGCCTATCTGCTTTGCTGCTTTCCGAGTGTCTGGAGAGAGCTTGTCGAAGTTAAGGTTAACTCGAGGTAGAGGACCGACCATTATTGAACTTCTGTTCTTCACATGAGAATGTTTGGCGGTCGAGTGGGGAACCTGCTTCTCTCCGATGTATTCTCTGTACTCGCTTTCCGCTATGTTGAGGCCATCGGTTGAGACTAGTCTTCCGTCGTTTATGGCGTATTCGCTATCGCTACGGAGAGCTACATGTTCGCATCTTCTCTCGAATGAAGGGATCTTTAGGTTGCTGAAGAGTTCAACGTCTTTTAACGCATATTCTTTTGATGTAATCAGTCGAGCTCTAATCGCTCTCAGACCATCTCTATCAGGAAGCGCTGTGAACCCTCCTACCACCGCTGATATGGGATGCACAGACCTTCCCCCGATCAGTTCCGTGAGATCGTTTCCTACCTTTTTCAGGGCTAGAGCTCTTTTGAAGAGGTCTGGGTTATGGCGCGCTATCGGTATAATGCTCTCATACCCGAAGTAGTCTGGAGCAGCTAGGAAGTATAGGTTGAGGACGTGACTGGATATATGTGCACTGAGAGCGAAAAGTTTTCTCAAATCTCTCGTCTGCTGGCTGACCTTTATGCCAAGAGCATTCTCTACAGCTCTTAGAGCGGTTATTTGATGTGCAACAGGGCAGATGCCGCAGATTCTGGATGTTAACTCATGAACTTCATCGCACCTTCTGCCAACCAAGAATGCTTCAAAGAATCTTGGAGGCTCATAGATGCTGAATTTGGCGTACTCAACTTTGCCGCCCGACACTTTTATGTCGAGTGCGCCTTGCCCCTCCACTCTCGCGACGTAGTCGACGCATATGGAAGTATCCTGCCTCATCTTGTTTCCGCCTCTTTAGCATATTTTGGAGAGGTCCCCGCATATTTTCTGAACTTTCTAAGGATCTCATCGCTCGAGAGTCCGATAGCCTTGAACTCCTCCGCGAGGCTTGTTGCGTTAGCGTCGCTCATAGGTCCATAGCAGCCTTCGCAATCTCTATTGAAAGAGGGACAGATAGCTCCGCATCCGGCCAGAGTGACGGGCCCCATGCAAGGTCGCTTTCTGCTGGTCAAAAGGCATTCGTTCTCCCTAAACTTGCACTCCATGCAGACTGCGTGTCTCCTCAAGTCTGGTCGAATATTCATTAGGAGCGCCCTAACCGTTTCCATGAACATTCCTCTATGCGGTGGGCATCCTCCTACATAGAGGTCTACTGGGACGTATTCATCAATCCCATGGACCTTCGTCGAACGGATTAGCGATGGGTTCTCGTATACACGCTCTTCCACGGATCTCTCTGGAAACCAGTTCTTAATCGAAGGGACGCAGCCGTATACAGCGCAATCACCTAGAGCGACGAGGATTTTCGAGCTCGATCTAACCTTCTTGATCTCCTCTATCTCTCTTGGAGTTGAAACTGAACCCTCGACGAAGCTTGCGTCATAGGGGCCGCTTGAATATCGGCGCTTCGCCATCATAAAGTAGGCTATGTCAACGACTTCGAGGATGCTTGGGAGTTCATTCTCAAGACGTAGGATTTCCATTTGGCATCCAGCGCATCCGGTGAACTTCCAAACAGCGACTGTCGGTTTCTTGCTCAAACGTGAAATCCTCCTCATAAGGCTAGGTCGGGGAGACCTTGTATCTCAGACAACCTGAATATAGGACCGTCCTTGCAGACGTACTTCGGACCTATTTGGCAGTGACCACATTGAGCGATTCCGCATTTCATTCTTCTCTCAAGTGAAACATAGATTTGGTCTGGAGAGAACTTTTTCGCTAGGAGGCCTCTTACAACGAACCTCATCATTATCTCAGGGCCGCATGTCATGACGAGTGAGTTCTCAGGGGAGGTTTCCATCTCACTGAATAGCGTCGTCACGACTCCTACCTTATGTTGCCAAGCAGTACTCGGAGGCACTGAGTCGACTGTAAGCTCTAACCTTGTTTCCTTAATCTTTCTCCAATCGTCATACTCATAAGGGAATATCATCTGGTCGGGCGTTCGAGCGCCGTAGAGTATCTCAAGCCTGCCGTAGTCTCTTCTCTCCTCAGCGATCTTGGTTATCACAGGGCGAAGTGGAGGGAGCCCGATGCCTCCTGCGATAATAAGGACGTCTTTTCCTCGAGCCGATTCAATAGGCCAGCCGCGGCCGTAAGGACCCCTCACTCCTATGACGGCTCCCACCTCGAGCCTGTCTAACGTACTCGTAATATTCCCAACAGCTCTAATCGTCGTATCGAAAGCTCCGTCAGAGTTAGGGCTTGAACTTAGCGAGAAAGGCGCCTCACCTATCCCTAACAATGAGACCATTATGAACTGCCCAGGCTCTACTGAAAACTCCGCTCTCCTCTGCTCATTTAGCAAGCGAACTGTGTACGTCTTCGTGTCGACAGTTTCTCTCCTAATCTTCTCTATGGCCGCTTTCTCAGGTAGGTACGGATCTCTCATCTCAGCCGCCTCTGACCTTACTAGCGACTTCCGTAATATCGATGTGAACAGGGCAGGCTTGTATGCATCTTCCACATCCTACACACTTGAACCGCCCAAATTGTTCGATGCAGTAGCTCAGATTATGGCCCATGAACTGCCTGATCCTAGCTCCCCGATCTCTTCGAAAATTTCCTCCCATAGCAACTTCTGCGAACTCCAAGAGGACACAGCAATCCCACTCTCTAACTCTCTCACCGGTAGAGGAGGTTAACTCACTCGTATCGCGGATATCGGAGCAGTAGCATGTGGGGCATACAAGTACGCATTGTCCGCATGCCAGATCGATGTCTCTTATGTGAGTCCACATAGGATGATCCAGATTCTTAAGGAAGAGTTCCGGAAGCCTGTCCGTATTGACCTTTCTCTTGAACTTCTTGAGGGCATTCTCTATCGAACTCTTTTTCTGTTCAAAATCCTCCGGCCTTGGCGTTTTTGCTTTAGGAATCATCTGTATGAGCGCATCTCCTTTAGGGCTTCCCGACTCAACCAAGTAACGATCATCAAGATCAGTCAGCAGTACGTCGTAGCCCTGTTCCAAAGATGGGCCCGTACCCATCGATGAGCAGAAACAAGTCTCTCCAGGTTCGCTGCAAGCGATAACTACGGTCAGGATATTCTCTCTTCGCTTCGCGTATCTATCGTCCTTATACTCATTGATGAAGACCTTGTCTAGGACCGCGAATGAGCTGGCGTCGCAACTGTGAACTCCGAATAGTAGCGTCTTCTGAGCGTCTTCGTGTGCAGGTAGGGGCTGGAAACTGCTCTCTTCGAATCGGAGTATTGCTTCAGAAGGTGGTCCGAGGAATTTCTTGAGCGGTAGTATAGTTGTAGAATAGTCAAGAACTATTTCGTCTGGGGAATGAATTCTCTCGAAGGCGAAATTGTTTCCTCTAGGTTTCGGACCATAGATCCTGTACGCATCTGCCAAGCTACTGATCCATGATTTCAGATCATTTTTCATAAGTAATGCGGCAGGCACAAGCTCGCCCTTCTAGCTCCCTTTTTCTTGGACGCTTATTCTAAGATTTGAGCCTTAAAGCCTTGCTATGAAGCGCTCCCGTAGTGTTTTCAAAATTCCTCAAAATGTCGCTTCAAGAATAGATATGATAGTCGCGAAAGAATTTATCTTCAGCTCGCTATCAGATTCTCCGGACGGGCTTGTCTAAATATAAGTTCATTGGTGAATCATAATTCGTACAGGAGAAATGAATAGTGGAATGGAACCTATTGAAATGGCCGATAAGTTGCACCGCAGGCATCGCCGTTATAGTGTTCTACTGTTTCTTTACCTTCACATCGCTCGCCTTGTTTCCCAGCGCGTACGCTCCTGTCAACAATTGGCTGAGCGACCTAGGAAACTCGACTTTTAACCCTAAGGGTGCGATCTTCTATAATACAGGTTGCATCCTCACGGGACTCGCGCTGTTCCCATTTTTTGCAGGCTTTTACAAATGGTATAGGGGTGAACGGTGGAGAAGGAGCCTCTTAGTCTTCACCCAGGTGGTCGGATTCTTTTCGGCCTTCGCCCTGATAATGATCGGCGTCTTTTCAGAGGATTATCCAGCGGAGCATCTTTTCTGGTCCAGTGTGTTTTTCGTCTTGAACCTTGTAGTCTTGGTCTTGGCAAACACTTCGCTTATAACCCATCCCGACTTCATAAGACCGATCGGTTGTTACGGATTCACAGTGGCCGCGATCAACGTGGCCTTTATTGCCGTCAGCAATACCCCGCTCATGGAATGGTTCACAGTCTTTACCGCCCTAGGCTACGTCGGGTTGCTCGTATACAATATGTTCAAATTGGGATTTCCGCACGCGCCAAGGTAATGAATGTCTTGAAGGAGACCTCAGACCTCCAAATTCTTGTGAAGATATATTTCTTTGACTTACGCCGCTCACATAGCGGAACCTTTTTGCCATACCTCGAGAAGAATACTTTCACGCCGATGACGATAGTCGCTAATAACGATTGCAAATGTGAGTGAAACCTGGGGTATCTTAGGCATTTAATTGACTATTGCGCTCCGATATAGCGCGGATCGTCTTTCTCGCGTTGTTCGACGAGGACTCAGATAACAGACGAACCAGAGTTGATGCGTTTCAGCGTAAGTCTTCAAAAGCCTTCATTCAAGCGTCCGTAGCCTTCTTGATCGCATAGAGCATGTACAAATCGAGGAATAGTTAACGCATCTCAATCGGTTGTCGTTATCGAAGTCATGTTCGCTTACAGCGAACCTTTATATATTTTAGCGAACACCAATTCTGGTATGAGAAAAGTAAGCAATATTTTTGAGCCGAAAGCAACGCGGGTTCTGAGGGCTTTGCTCACTGATCCGCAGCGTAATTGGACGATTAGAGGTTTAGCAGAAGAAGTAAGAATTTCTGTGGGCTACGCTCATGCAGTTGTTTCTACGCTTATAGAGTTCGGATATGTGGCTCGTACAGAGACCTATAAGATTAAAATGGTTAATCCCACTGTTCTGCTTAGAAGATGGGCTGCTTATCATCAATATGATAAAGTGAATACTTTTCTCGAATACTATACTTTCGAACGTGAAATCGATCAGTTCATCAATCAGCTATCTGCCGTCGATAATACCTCATATGCAATGACCGCTTTGGCAGGAGCGTTCCTCATTGCTCCCCATGTCAGACCAGTTGACGTCCACATGTATATTCACAGCAAAGAAGATGCGACAGCAATTGCTAAAGCCCTTAATCTTCAGCCAATCCCAAGAGGAGGCAACGTCAAGTTTGTAATTCCCTACGACGATGGAGTTTTCTATGGCCAACAAAGGGCTAACATCAGGACTTCAGATCAGGTGGTAAGTGTAGTTAATGTAGTTTCCAGTGTCCAGCTTTTCGTCGATTTATACAACTACCCCGCTAGGGGCTTGGAAGCTGCGGATCACTTATACAAGCGAATAGTTGAGAAATGGGGAAAAGCCTTGGTTGGTAGTTAAGATGTACGACAGAAATCTCACAGAAGCTTCTCGATCTGCACTCGTTGAGCTATGTTCCGCTCTTAACACTTATAGAGGCGACTTCGTCTTGGCCGGAGGATGGGCGCCATACTTCCTTACTAAAAACTATTTTAACCATTGCGGCTCAAAAGATATAGACCTAGTGCTCAGGCCCTCAATAATGGTGAAGTACGAAAGTATTAGAAAAACTGTGGAAAGGCTAGGTTATCAAGAAACGCCTAATCCCTTCAGGTTCGAGAAAGAAGTTGTTTCACCTCTTGACAAGAAAGAATATCGTATAGGCGTCGATTTTCTAACAGAGCCTAAGGCTGCAAAGGAGGCGTTTCCACTCATAAAGGTTCAAGAAGATTTGACAGCGTGTTTGATTGAAGGATCCAGCATCGTTTTCAAGTTTTATTACGAAGCGGAAATAGAGGGAACATTGCCAAACAACGGCAAAATCGTAACAGCAATTAACATAGCAGATATCGTTGGAGCCCTAACCATGAAGGGTTTGGCGCTCCCTCGCCTAATTGATAAGGACAGTTATGACATCTACGCCATAAGTGGATTCTCTGGTGGCAATCCTGAAGACGCCTCAGAGAATTATGTAAATTGTGTCAAAAAAGCAAGACTAACAGCCAAAGAGAGAGGCGTTATCCAATTTAGCATGAGCAGAATAAATCAAGCTTTCAAATCAATAGATTCATACGGTATTTTTGCTGTTTCACGATTTATTGGAACAAATACTAACTCCGATGTCTACCTAAGGGTGAGTACCTTCCTAAGAAATGTAAGTTCTGTTTCGTTCGCTAATAACGAACATTAATATAAATCAGCGAACAACCGTGGAACTCGCGGGGTCCAATCCGATCTACTGTACTAGCATTAAATGCCTCTTTTGGCAGTTTTCAAGTGTTTTAACCGTAAGGAGTTTTGCTTCTTGGCTTTAGGGTTTTTGGGCGGTATGTCGATTCACCTTTCTACCACCTGTTCAAAATACTCTCGTCAGAAGATCCTAGGCCGATGGATGGCTAATGGCTCTACTAGGAGGGGGTGAAAAATGCTCGAGGTATTACACCCGTATTAAGATTTTACATAAAACAGAGGGTGGTGGGTCTTGAAGGTTGATTTCAAAGTGTGGGAATTATTTTTCCTCCTCTTTCTCTACTATTATCGTGCATTTGGTCAACAGAGCTCCTATGACTCCTAGGGCGGCTATTTGAGGCGCTATGAGTGCGCCTATCACTCCAACGGTCAGAGGTATTTCGACCACTGTCTTGTCGTCATGCTTCACTGTTATTCTTCGGATATTCCCTTCGTGCACGATCTCCTTGACCTTCTCAACGAGTTCTCCCCCTGATAAGCGGAACTCTTCTTTTCTCGGGGCTCCAGCCAATCTGTTCGCACCCGCAATAGACGTTGTCCGGTTTTCAGATTTGAGGCTTTTCAGAGCGAAGTCTACTCAGATGCCGTTCGTATACCCCTCTTCTCCTTAAGAATTTTCCATATTGGATCAGTCCATACATAGCCTTGGAGGCTCTCTCAGGGGTTGGATAGGCAGGTATCCTAGACTTCTCAAATCTGAACCTTACGCGCCTCGCCATCTCAGCCTCCCCAACATCGCAAGCCACTACAGGCTTAAAATACTGCTTAGAGACTCTGACAATGTCATCCACAAAATCCTCCTGCAAGGTCGGAACGTGGTGTAAAGCCAGAACGATCACACCGTCGACCTCTCTATCTTCAAAGAGAATTTTCAAAGCTTTCTCATACATCTCTCCTGTAACCGAACCGGTTAAATCGACCGGGTTGAAGCAAGGTGCGAAGGAAGGGATCTCGCCTCGAGCTTTCAACTCATCAAATCTCTTCAAGGTTTCATCAGATAGCCTCTTGATGGTTATCCCAACCAACTCAAGAACATCAACCGCCATAACCGCTGCTCCACCACCGTCGGTGAGCACAGCGATTCTATCGCCACTCGGCGGGGGCTGATATGCTAAAGCATTGCCGATGTCAGCGAACTCTTCAGTGTCCATAGCTCTAATAACGCCAGCCTGCTTGAAAACGGACTCGTATATCTTATCATCTCCGCTTAATGCTCCGGTATGAGAGGCCACGGCTCTCGCGCCGCTTTTCGTTCGTCCAACCTTCAGAACAACTACAGGTTTATTCTCAGCAACTCGGCTCGCGGTCGAGATGAAACTGCGACCTTCCTGAATCCCTTCCGTGTATAGAAGCACAACCTTCGTCCGTTCATCTTCAGCTAGGTACTTAAGCATCTCAATCTCGCCGATGTCTATCTTATTCCCGTACCCAACGAACTTGCTTACACCCATCTCTCGCCCAGCCATATAGTCCAAGAAAGTGACACCGAACGCGCCGCTCTGCGTGACGAAGGAGATGCTCCCAGCCATAGGTCTCGGCGTGGCGACGACTTCCATTCCCTCCTTTATCGTCTTCGTTTCAGGAAGAAAGATCGTGTCCACACCTGTGTACGCATCATAAACGCCGACACCATTCGGCCCGATCACCCTGATCGCAGCTCTCCTAGCTATCCGCTTCACCTCATCCTCGAGTTCTACGTTTCCAACCTCGCTGAATCCACCGCTGATTATAGTTGCAACCGATACTCCCTTCCGAGATGCATCTTCCAGAACGTTTGGAACAAGCTCCGCCTTTACGGCAACGACTATAGCCTCTACGTCAGAAGGAATATTGACTATCGAGTCGTAGCATCTCACCCCAAGAATCTCGGTCGCGGTAGGATTTACAGGAAAGACTTGGCCCTTGAAAACCCCTCTTCTCTTGTTCTCCAAGAAATTTCTCAATATTACATGGCCAGGCTTCGTCGCCTCGCGAGATGCGCCCACCACGGCTACGGACTTTGGGTTGAAGAACGGTTCCATCTGTTCTCTTATGGACGACATCCCTGAAGCCTCTAGGTTCGACGGTCGATTCTGCAGAATGATTCAGGCAGGATCGTATATACATACTATTCTTTCGATTCTGTCACGTCCTATCCTCTTTAAATTGGGGGACCTTGCCCACGCATCTTAGAAAAACGTTGGACTGAGTTAACGGTTTGTTTAGGAGTCTCGATTTCATGAGGTTTTCTGTACAGCGAGCGCAAGAGCGATCATCCTCATTCTTTGAATGCTCCAACTGGCAGCAGGCGCTGGAGATTGTAATTGGTTGAATTTTGATACGTTCGAGAAGGCTTGGGAGGGACTGAAGACTCTTATGCACAACCCAATAGAGGAATACTTGTAATGAATAAAGCGGCTGGCAATGATGAACTTGAGTTTAGGCCTTACGACAAGCTGTTCAATTGAACGAATCAAGTGGATCGCTGACAGAGCCGACAACTTAGGTTTCTACGGAATCTGGATAGGGGAAGATATCGGCGGCCCACAAGAAGTTTTCACCGCAAGCAGCCTACTCCTTCTTGGAACGAGAAGGGTCAAGGTTGGAATAGGTGTAACAAGCCCGCTTCTCAGAAACATCACAACAATAGCAAGAGCCGCTGTAACAATAAGCGAGATCTCGCCCAGCAGGTTCAAGCTCGGCTTGGGCGTTGGTGGGCTGCAAGAGCTTGCCTTGACGGGAACTCACATTGAGAAGCCTGCCGAGCCTATGAGAAGAACTGTAAACCTCTTAAGAACTATCTGGGCAGGTCAAAGCATACCAGTAAGTGACGAGAGACTCAAAATCAGTGACTATAGGCCTCAGTTCAGCAGTCCGGAAATAATTCCGATCTTCTTAGGAGTTAGAGCGCCTAGACTCTTAACTCAAGCTGCAGACATCGCGGATGGCGTAATCCTCAGTGGACCTAAGAGGTACATAGAAGAGGCTATCAAGCTCGTCCGAGGGAGACGAGCCGCCTCTGGCCTGTCTAATTCTAGATTCTCATTTGTCCTTTGGGTTCCAACAGTGATGCTCCAAGATGGGAGCGACCTAGAGCTTGCTAAGAAAGCGGTATCTATTGTTGTTTCAGACACGCCTGACGCAGTACTTGATATGGCTGGCATCCCGAGGGACGAAGTCGAAGTGATTAAGGGCGACATAGTAAAACATGGATTAGAAGAAGCAGCCGAGAATATTTCTAAAGAGCTGGTCGATCAGTTCTGCATCAGCGGGGACGCAGAAGGTATCTGCAAGATCTTCCGCAACTATATCGGCCTTGGAGTTGACGAAGTGGTTTTCGGCCTACCCTATGGACGAGACCCAAAAGACGCAATCTCTCAGATTGCAGAGACCTGGGGAAGGACTCGATGAAGTTCGGAGTCAGCATCAACACAAATGATTCAATAGCCGATGCCTTGGCTAAGGGTCTTGAGATTGAAGGTCTCGGGTTAGATCATGTATGGGTCTTAGATCTTCCCAGCCAGAGGTACTCGCCAGCAGTTGCAGCGGCTGTCGCCTCGACAACGCGTGAGGTTCGAATAGGCCTTGGCCTGATCAGTCCTTTTCTCCACACACCACAACAGATCGCAAGCTCCTTGACTACTTTGATCGAGTTCTACGGAGGACGCTTCGAGCTCTGCATAGGGCCCGGCGACAGAGTTCAGCTAGGAAGAGTTGGCGTAGACCTTGATGCTGTCGGCGACATCCCCAACCATATGATCAACGCGAAAGATGCTATATCTGAAGCCCTCGGTGAGAGAGGTCTGAAATGCAGAATTTGGCTCGGCGCTCAGAGCCCGAGGCTGCTCAAGATCGCTTCTCATTTTGATGGTGTCCTACTAAACTATTCATCACCAGAAATGATAAGATGGGCTCTAGAGGTTATCGAACGATCTCGAATCAGGCAGCATACTATGATCGGCGTATTCGCACCCTCATATGTATACAAGACCTTGAACACTGAAATGTATAAACTGCTGAAACTGGCATCAGTAACAGTAGCTATGAGGGCCTCCAGCTATGTCCTGAAGAAATTTGGATTGTTAGAGTTGATTGAACCTGCTCGAAGAGAACTATTGAAGAGACCTCTTGATAGTGTTGAATCGATTCTCAGTATGATCCCTTCAGATGTCGTCGAGAGATTCTCCATATTCAAAAGCCAGAAAGAGCTTCGCAACTATATTGAGAGACTGGAAACGCTTGGAGTTGAACATATCGTCTTCTCATACCCTCAAGCCAGTTCTATCGAGGCTATAAGCGAACTTGTAGAGGTACTTAAACTGGAAGGCTACATGACGAGCTGAGCGATGCCAAGAACGGTTTAAGCTCTATGGGTAGACTCTATTGATCAATCTTGGAAAAGGTATCGCATCCCTAATGTGCTTCAGTCTACAGATCCAAGCGAGTGTTCTCTCTACCCCAAGCCCGAAGCCCGCGTGAGGAACTGAACCGTACTTCCTCAAATCCACGTACCATCGATAGTCCTTGATATCTAGCTTCTCCTTCTCGATCCTCTCAAGAAGTTCATTTAGGTCATGTATCCTCTGTCCTCCGCCAATTATCTCTCCATATCCTTCTGGAGCCAACAGGTCTGCCGACAAGGTTACCTGAGGATTCGTGGGATCGGGTTTATGGTAGAAGGCTTTGGCACCCTTCGGATAATGTGTGACGAAGAAGGGCTTCTTGAACTTCAGCGCTAAATGCTTCTCCTGCTCCCATCCAAGATCTTCTCCCCACTTTATCTCAACCTTATCTCTCTTCAACATCTCAACAGCGCTATCGTATGTGATCTTCTCGAAAGGCGGCTCTACCTCGAGTAAGGTCTTGGGATCTCTTCCAAGACTTTCCAATTCCTCGGGCAACTCCTTAGAGATTTTTTGGCAGATGTGCGATACAAGCCCTTCCTGCACTTTCATTATGCAATCCAGATCGCACCAAGGCGCTTCTGCTTCCAAATGCCAATATTCAGTCAAGTGGCGTCTAGTCCTCGACTTCTCAGCTCTGAAGGATGGAGCAATAGTGTAAATCTTCCCTAAACTAGCGATAACAGCTTCTGCATATAGTTGCCAGCTCTGGGTCAAGTAGGCTTTCATGTCGAAGTACTTCACTTGGAAGAGAGTCGATCCGCCTTCGCAAGCAGCCGTGATCAAAGTCGGCATCTGAACCTCGGTGTAGCCACTCTCCTTGAACCATTCTCTCGCAGCTTCCAGCAGTTTCGCTCTAATCCTCATTATCGTCTGCATCTTCTCATTCCTGAGCCAGAGGTGCCTGTTGTCAAGCAGGAACTCTGGGCCGTGATATTTCCTAGCGATCGGGTAGTCTTCCTCTGCTCTATGCAATACCTTAATCTCGTTTATCGTGACCTCATGACCGCGAGGAGCCCGAGGATCCTTTATCACCTCCCCCGAAACTTCTATAGCAGACTCCTCAGGCAACTTCTCCACTTCCCGGAAGCTCCTCGTATCGACTCTATCCTTCTTCAGAGTACATTGAATGGTGCCTGTTCCATCTCTAAGGAGGAGAAACTGGATTCCACCGCTAGACCTCTTGTGGTGAACCCAGCCATGAATTCGAACAGTCTTGCCATCAAACTCACCATGAAGTACACGTGAGACATCTACGAAGTCCAAATAGGGTTCCCTCAACCTCTTCTCTGAAATTACATGGACTCTCACCAGTATTTAAGAGATGAAAGAACAATTGCAACCAATGATAGTTTAGCATTCCGGGCGTGAAATCATACATAATTTATCCGCGGGAGAAAAGGAATCGAAAAAGATTCATAAATATATGCCAAATAAATGTGAAATTCAAATGTCGGAGATGTGAATATTAACGGGACTGTAAAGGTAAGAGCGAATGGTATGCTTCTTGCTCAAGAAGTTCTTGGAGAAAGAGAATAAACGAAAGTGACGGGGCGAGAGATAGT
>CAYOZM010000019.1:0-17254 GCA_964408475.1 uncultured Candidatus Bathyarchaeia archaeon
CTTCTACTTGCAATCCGCCCTTCCCAGGAGTCACACCGGCAACAATTCTTGTTCCGTAGTTCAGCATCAACTTCGTATGGAAACTCCCTTGGGTTCCTGTGATACCTTGAACGATCGCTTTCGTGCGGCTGTTGATTAGGATAGCCATTCTCCTACACCTTGGAAGCCAACTCTACAGTCTTCTCAGCCGCCTTCTCCATGCTATCGAACGACTCGATCCCGGCTTCAACCAGCATCCTCCTCCCAACCTCATCGTTCGTTCCAACGAGCCTAATCACCATCGGCTTGGTCACTCCAGCTTTCTCCCGAACGGCTATGATTCCCTTCGCAACCTCATCGCACCTCGTTATCCCACCCAGAATATTGACAAACAAGATCTTCACCTTCTCATTCGATAGAACTATCTCTATAGCATCTGAAACCCTATCAGCGCTTGCGCCTCCGCCGATGTCGCAGAAATTCGCAGGCTTTCCGCCGTAGCGCTTTATCATGTCAATGGTAGCCATCACCAAGCCTGCGCCGTTACCTGCGACGCCTATGTCTCCTTCAAGCTCTACGTAGGCCAATCTCTTCTCTCTAGCTTTGATCTCGAGAGGTTTCATCTCCTCAGTCATCTCCATCGCCCTCTTCTGGAGATCTGGATGTCTGAACAATGAGTTGTCATCTATCAAAATCCTGAGGTCAGCAGCGACAAACTCTCCTCCAGGAGTCTCTATCAAAGGGTTCGTTTCAACAAGTTCACCATCGTATGCTAGAGCTATCCTGTAGACTTTGAGTATGATCGAGGCTAACTCTAGGAGCTGCCTTCCCATATACCCCAAGTTCGCTGCTATCTCTCTTGCCTCATACTCCCGCAGCCCTGAGAGCGGGTTTATGGCGTGTCTAACTATCTTTTGAGGAGCCTTCTCTGAAAGCTCTTCTATATCGACGCCTCCTTCAGTCGAAGCAAGAATAGAGTAACAACACTTGGAACGGTCGACTACCAGTCCTAAGTAGAGTTCCTTCATTGAAGGAATTCTCTCCTCAATAAGGAGCTTCCATACCTTCTCCCCTCTCACACTGCTTCCGAGAAGTATCTTAGCGATCTGGTAAGCCTCCTCTGGAGTGGATGCGAATCGAATCCCTCCAGCCTTCCCTCTGCCTGAAACGAGAACCTGCGCCTTTATCACGCAAGCCTTCCCAAGCTTCTCAGCCGCTTCTCTAGCTTGATCAGGAGTTGACGCCAAGAGAGATCTCGGAAGTGGAAGATCGAAGCCCATTGCCAAAGCTTTCGCTTCATACTCGAAGAGCTTCATAGCTCACAACCAGACTTCAACTCATTTAAGAATCTCGATGCATACATACGACCGGGTCTCTTCCACTCCGTCGATCTTCGAGATCTTCTTCAATGTTTCATCCATTTTGCTTTGATCTGACATTATCACTAGGTCGACGTCGCCGGTCACTCTAAGTATTTGGATAGCTGGTAGAAGCTTGATCTTCTCGTAGGCTTCAGATCTCTTCTGTGGGGAGACTCTAACGGTCACTATCGCCGGATTCCTGTAGATCCCAAGCGCTTTCAAGCCTTCCTCTGTGACACTTATGAAGCCTCTGCCTGTCTTAACGTATCCCATATTCCGCAGCTTCTTCAGATGAACATTCAATGCTTGCCTCGTAATCTTGAATTGTTCAGCGACCTCATTCTGCCTCTTCTCTATATTATACACGGTTTCGCGATTGCCACGTTCAAAGAGCACTCTCAAGATTTGAAGCGACCTTGACGTGAGGCCTTTCCCTATCATCGTTTGCCCACATCTCCAAATGTCAAATTGCACTTTACGTAAGTAAACTGGCTTAAAATCGTTTTCGATAACTTGACCGTAATGCATTTATTCCCACAAGAAGCTAGTTCAGCCAGATCATCGAAGATAATGACAGCTACGGAGGTGGATTGAATGTCAGAGGCAAGCGCTGTCTTGATCGGAAAAAAGCCGGTGATGAACTACGTATTGGCATGCATCACACTGCTTCAAGGGGGAGCGGGTGAATTGACTGTGAAGGCTAGAGGACGTGCGATAAGTCGTGCAGTTGACGTAGTGGAGATAATTCGTAGGAGATTCATGCCTGACATAAAGATCAAGGAGATCAGAATCGGAACTCAGCAACTCACGAGCGAAGAAGGCGGACCTCCCAGTAATGTCAGTACAATAGAACTTGTGTTGACAAAGTGAAACAGTCGATGATCATAGGCTCCCTAATCCCTCTCTTTATTTTCGGAGAGGAAGGAAGACTTGGTAAAGACAATACTGGACAACTTTTGCGTGAAGAGCGGCATACTATGCGCCAAGTGTGAGGAGAAGCTCAGAAGGGGCCTTGTAACCGAGTTGGATTTGAAGGTAATCAAGATTCTATCTGAACTCGAGAAAGAGTACTCTCTTCTTCAAGATATATCATTTCACAAGTCTGCGGAAGTTGGAAATACTCTCGCGATACTCGTTGATAAGCGAGACATAAGCAGGGTGCTCAGCTACGGCGGAAAGATTCTTCGAGCGATCGGAGAGAAAACGGGTAGGCGAATAAAGATACTGGGCTACGGAGGAGACGCAAGGGAGTTTCTCGAGGAACTCTTCAACCCCTTCTCGATTCTCGCTATAAACACGATCTGGCTTCCAGACGGGAGTACAGAGACTAAAGTCATACTATCGGGGAGAAGCCCGAGGCGGATGCCAGTTGATTTCGATGTCATCAAGAGACTCGCGAAAGAGATTAGAGGATTGACTCTTAGAATCGAATTCGAAAAGGCTTAGCGTAAGCAATTGCAGACTACTCATGGCGTTCCTCTCGATTTGGAAGGATAAAGATCTCATGCCCGAGTCCACGGATGTTGTCGTGATCGGTGCAGGCCCATCCGGGCTCATTTCAGCTAAAGCTATAGCGAAGAGAGGCTTCCAAGTTACTGTTCTAGAGGAACACGCGGAAGTCGGCTTACCATCTCATTGCGCAGGACTCGTAAGTGTAGACGGCCTATCATTGATCGGCATCGGACCGAACCCAAATTTCATACAGAACAGAGTCAAGAGCGCGCGTTTCCACTCGCCATCAAACTTAACGTTTAAGGTTGAAGCTCGAAGAGACATGGCGTATGTAATCGATAGATCCAAGTTCGATCAGCATCTCGCTCGAGAAGCCGTCGAAGCCGGTGTAAAGCTGATTCTCGGTAGAAGTGCGAAAACCCTGAACAGATCTCATGGAGTAATTCGAGGGATCTTAGATGATCGTGAAAGTATCCTAGAGGCCCCGATAACAATAGATGCAGAGGGCGCTGGCGGAAGACTGCTAGCCAAGAGCGGCCTAAAACCAGTAGACGAGAAACATGTCCTTCCGGCGCTTCAATACGAGCTGGCTGACGTAAAAGTCGAAGAAGAATCTGTAGATCTCTTCTTCGGCAGAAGATACGCCCCAAACTTCTTCGCATGGGTGATCCCGACAGGGTCGGACTCAGCGCGAGTCGGCTTGGCTTCGAATGAAGGGAATATTCGTCAGCTGCTGGACAAGTTCGTCGATGAGAACTTCCCTGGGTCCAGAAGAGCGGATAGGAAAGCAGGATTGATCATAACAGGTGGACCGATACCGAAGACATGTTTACAAGGCTTCATGGCTGTCGGTGATGTTGCAGGGCAGACGAAACCGACTACAGGAGGGGGGGTCGTCACCGGGGGCATCTGCGCCTTAGTTGCAGCTCGAGCAGCAGCAACCGCCATAGAAAGGCATGATACATCATTAGGTTTTCTATCCAACTTATACGAGTTTGAATGGCGAAAGCTTCTTGGTAACGAATTTTCAAAAATGTCCACTGCAAGACGAATCTACAGTATTCTCTCAGATTCGACATTAGACGAACTATTCAAGATAGTTCTGAAAGAGAACCTGACGGAGGAGATTGAGGCAAGCGGAGATATCGATTTCCAATCTTCAATCTTGACGAAACTTGCCAAGAAACCTTCAGTTATGAAGATAGTGCCAAGGATAGTTGGAGACCTAGTGAAGGCGCTCATATCCTGACTACTGGATCAAGTCGGCAAGGCTTTCGGCTGCCGGAAGAGAATGCTGAAGGTTTTTTGGAAGACAGGAACCGTCTACCTACACGCAACTGAGCGTTTGCGAAGTAAGAAAGGTCGATATGACGAGAACTAGTTTCATGATCTACTGAGAGAAAGCTGAAGAGAACAGTGTGTTGGCAATTAAGCGCAAAAGCTTAATTGAAAACTAATGCCAATACCGCTAGCTGGTGAAGAGGCCTCTGCCACCGGTGGCGTTTCATGAAGAAGTATCTTAAATCGCTGATCTGTGTGAGTTGCGGATCCAAGTACAGCTTCAAAGAGATCGTATATTCATGCCCAAAATGCGGGGACACGCTTGACATAACATATGACTACGACGCGATCGCTCAAAGTATCGATAAGAAGGTCCTTGCCGAAAGGACGCCGAGCCTTGCAAAGTATATTGAGCTGCTTCCCATCTTGGAACCGAGAAAAATGGTTTCGCTCGGGGAAGGCGGCACACCGCTACTGAATTCAAAGCGGCTTGCTGCGAGGCTCGGTCTGAAGAATCTATACTTGAAGGACGAGACGAGGAATCCGACTGGTGTCTTCAAGGATAGGGCGACCGCGATTGTCGCGACAAAAGCTCTCGAGTTTGATAGGGATACAACCGCTATAGCTTCTACGGGAAACGCTGCGGCTTCTATGGCTGGATACGCTGCAAAAGCCGGTTTAACATGTATCGTAATGATCCCGGAGACAACTCCGATAGGGAAAGTGTCTCAATCAATAGCCTACGGGGCGAGAATTGTTCAAGTGAAAGGGAACTACGACCAAGTCTTCGATCTCGTAACACAGGCTTGCGAAAAGTTCGGATGGTACAACTGCAATCCAGCAATCAACCCATATCGCACTGAAGGGAAGAAGACAATGGCATACGAGATCTGTGAACAACTAGATTGGAAGGCTCCGGACTGGGTGATCGTTCCGATAGGAAACGGATGCAACCTTGCAGGTCACTGGAAGGGTTTCAAAGAGTTCTATGAGCTTGGATTCATCTCCAGTAAGCCGAGAATTGTGGGGATCCAAGCAGAGGGATCATGTCCAGTGGTAAAGGCCTTCAATGAGAAGGCTGAACGCGTTGAACCGGTTACCCCGCATACGCTGGCAGGTGCAATCGCCGTCGGCAAACCGAGAAACGCAACCAAGACACTCAAAGCATTGAGGGAGTCAGAGGGTGTAGCGGAAGCCGTCTCAGACGACAGCCTATTAGAAGCCCAAAGAATGCTCGCAAGCTATGAGGGGATTTTCGGTGAACCTGCTGCAGTAGCGCCTCTTGCCGGATTAATGAAGCTGGTCGAGAAAGGCATTATAGATCGAAAGGATAACATCGTCTTAGTAATAACTGGAAACGGACTGAAAGACCCAGAAGCCGCCCTAAGGACAGTGGCCAAACCACCTCTGGTCGCTCCAAACCTAGAAGAACTAGAGCCTCTACGTTCGAAACTTGCTACCTAACTTGTCTCAGACAAGCTTCCTCAGTGTTCTTCCGCACTCCTTACATCGACTCCTACATGAGAGCATACAAAGACTTATATTAGAAGTGGGTCGATAGAAATTTCGCGGTCGCTTTTTCTAAAGTGACTAGCAATCGGGGAGAATTGGAAATGGAAAAGGTAGTCTGGGTGAGAAAAGCAACTGGATTAACGAGAGAGATCGGAACGATTACGGCTGTCATAATAATACTATGCCTAGTCATCGGTGCTGGTTGGCAGAAGAGAGTCTTTCAGGTTACAGGATGGTCGCCGGTTCCCGAATCTACGTTCGTGCTGGGTCTCTCGCCTATGTGCTTCGCCTTCATACTGACGGCAATACCTGCATTGGCAACGTTCTTCTGTCTCGGATTTCTTTCGGCAGCGATGCCGAGATCGGGCGGCGGGTACATACACATCTCGCGAGTGATACATCCGCTAGCGGGATTCACGGTAACTTGGATAGAGTTCTGCTGGTTCTGGCTTGCATACGGAATGATATCAACACTGATTCTGGAGTCGTTGATGATGTTCGGGGGGCTCGCGGGATGGAACATAGCACCGTTCGTCAACCCCTATAGCTTGTTCCTCTGGGGAACCTTAATGATATGCATCTTTGCAGCTCTCTGTTCCTTCGGCGTAAGGTGGTTCGGCTGGCTCATACAGATACTCTTCTGGATCCCAGCGCTTATCCTTCTGGGAATGTATGCGATATACCTCTCAGCCACGCCATCCTCTGTAGCTGCTGGCGTCGTCGCCTTAACTGGTCATACGGCCGAGGAATATACGAAGGCTGCGTTGGCTCAAGGTATGGCGACAGCGTTCAAAGGAGGCTACTGGGACGCCGTGAACGTTGCAGTGATAGGTGCAGCTTGGGCTTGGACTGGCTTTGCAAGCGTGACTTTTGCAGCTGGTGAGGTGAAGGAAGCGAGCAAGAGGTTCGTCGGGGTCATGATGACTGGGGGAATAATTCTCACAATCTTCTATGTCACGATCTCCCAGCTCATGGCAAACACCGCTATGATGGCGGGGAAGATAGGAGATTGGTCGTTCTTCTCAGCATGGGGATACCTTTCCTATGGCGGAGGTGACCTTGCGAAGGCCGGTCTTCCTGCAGTGAAAGCATGGAACCCGATCATGGCTGCGATAGCAGCTAGAGGTATGGGATGGGCTTGGATCATGGTATTCTTGGCCGTCGTGGGCGCATTCTGGCTCTTCAACGATCTGCCGCCTATAATACTGGGTTCATCACGGATGATCTTCGCCATGGCCTTCGACGGAATGCTTCCGAGAGGACTTGCCGATGTCAATGAAAGGTGGCACTCGCCGATTATGGCTATCTGGTTTACTGTGGTGTGGGCTCTGATAGGAGTTGCGTCTGAGTCAGGGATATTCAACCCCGCCGCTGGCGGAATAGACATAGGTCCTCTCAGCTTAATCTTTACTACAGGAATAGCGGCTGGGGACCTCTGGGACTACATATACTTCACAGCAATTTGCTTGACAGGAGCTCTCATCTACTATCGGAGAAGAGATCTCTATGACAGGTCGCCGACATGGAAGGTCAGCATCGCGGGAGTTCCACTCGTAGCGATAGTCGGTATCATAGGGGTTGTAACTAACCTGTGGTGCGACTATGTCTTCCTCTTCAATGAGAAGGCTTTAAACGTCGGCGGAATAACTGTGACCCTTGAGTCGATCTTTCCATTCCTGTTTACGTTAATCCTTCTCCTGATCCCCGTGGTTCTATACTTCTATTACAAGGCCAGAGCTAAGGTAACAGGCGTAGACTATAAGACAATATTCACCGAGATACCACCAGAGTAGAAAACTCCCACTCCTTTTTTAACTACTCTAAACGAATCAGAGCAAAACCTTTTCTTTCTCGATAAGCTATTGGCTAGCCTTCGATCTTCTGAAGTTTCTTAACCTTCTCTCCGTCGACTTCAACCATGAATCCCTTAAAGATTCCTTCACCGTATTCACTTCCAGGATTTATGCACTGAGTTCTCCCAACCTTGATGTAGCCGGGGCTCTCATGTATATGTCCATGCAACCCCAGCAAAGGCTGATACTTCTCAATCACCTGCCTAACTGATTTTGAACCTGCAGGCCCTGTCTGCTGCTGGCCTGCGATAACGATGGGCCTTAAATTTTTGTCCAATAGCGGAGCTGTATCTATCTCCGACCTGTAGGGCGGGACGTGAAAGCAGAAGATCGCAGTCTTCATGTTCTTTATCTGCGATACTACAGCTTCAAGCTTTTTGAGCAGCTCTTCTTCGCTACATTCCCTAGGCGAATTGAATGGTGTAGGATTCGACCAAGCGCAACATGCCACTTCATGCTCATCATCTAACGAGACTACTTTCTCTTCACCATATATGACTGCGGGATGATTTCTGATAGCGTCGTCGATCGCGAACTTGTCATCGTTGCCAGGACTGATTACAACCCTGCAGTTCTTCGGAACCTTCTCCGGAACAAGGTCCATCCAGTACTTGACGATCTCCACCTCAAGTTTCTCGAAGAGCTTCTCACGTTTCTCGCTGTCAGACTCGAATATCTTAGCCTCCTCGGGGTTTGTCACATATGGAATGTATGAAACCATTCTGCATCGCTTCATGAAGTCTGGAAGCTCCTCCTTCGATAAAGTATATGGCGTTCCGAGCAGCGAAGAGTCGTATCTACCGTCAGCTCTCTCAACTATAGGAACGATTACTTTCCCAGTCATGTCACCGCTCAGGACCAGTGCATCTAAATTGAACATCTTGGCGCAGTTCAGAAATTTCCTCCAGACAGTTTCAGACCCATGAATGTCCGTCGCAAAGATGAACTTTGTCTTAACCATCAGCATCGCCTACGATTGAAGATGCAGATCTGACTTCTATTCGAGAAAGGTCGATAAATGATTTTCCGGAACATCGTTAGCAATAGATAAATAGACGCTCTATGAATCGTTTGCAACTGCAAGGTATGTCGGATGAGTGAAGCGAAAACTGTCAAGATGCCTACTTGCAATTGGTGTGGGAGGATGATCTTACCGGGTGAAGGCGCGACGAAGTTTGCTTGCCCCAATTGCGGTGAGGTCGAGGTTTGGCGATGCGAGAAGTGCAGATTGTTCGGACGACCATACAAATGCCCTAAGTGCGGCTTCGCAGGACCGTGAGATGAGAATCTTGGCTAAAGTATTGGCTTCTATCAAGATCTTTCCTTCAGACACCTCGATCAGCTTGAACGCTCTAAAAGAAGACGTTCTCAAAGCCTTGCCATCCAGCACCTCAATCTACAAGTTTGAAGAGGAACCGATCGCGTTCGGACTTGTAGCTCTTGTAGCACATGTACTCTTGCCAGAAGAAGAGACCGGCAAGATGAACGATCTGGAGGAATCTTTGAAGTCGATTAAGTCTGTGAGCGAGATCCAATCGATCGCTGTCAGACGCGTCTCGGGAAAATAGGGATTATTTCCGTCTCAAGTTTGTTACCTTCAGTAACACTTATATGCATGACAGGAGCGTTTTGAGGCGTATAAGCCGCTATCGATATGTAGGTCCTTTGACCTGTATCATAAAAGGAGGAAGAAAACTTGGCAAGTAGAGAGATTCAGCTTAGAGTCGCTGATGCTAGACAAAGGGACATAGGGCACGGCAAAGTCAGAATCGATAATGAGACTATGCAGAAGCTAGGGATAACGGCAGGAGATTTCGTTGAGATCCACGGCAAGAAGCCGACTGTGGCTGTTGCTTGGCCAGCCTACACTGAAGATCAAGGCCAAGAGATAGTCAGGATGGATGGGCTAATCCGCAGAAATGCTGGTGTAGCTCTAAACGAGTATGTCACTATTCGAAAATGTGAAGTGAAAGATGCTCAATCGCTCGTCTTCGCACCTACGGATGTACGGTTAAGCGTAGATGAGGAGTTTGTGAGTTTCGTGAAGAGAAGGTTCATGGACATGCCCTTCATGGAGGGAGACATGACCTTGCTCTCGATCTTCGGTAGTGCTGTCCCCTTGGTTGTTATTAGAGCTAGACCCCACGGACCTGTCAAGATAACTGAGAGTACCAGCATACAAGTCTTGAGTGAGCCTACTCCTGAGAAGAAGGGTATACCGATTATCACTTACGAGGATATTGGAGGCTTACGTGAGGAGATTCAGAGGATTCGCGAGATGGTTGAGCTACCGCTTAGGCATCCGGAGTTGTTCCAGAGGCTTGGGATCGAGCCGCCTAGAGGGGTCTTCTTGTACGGTCCTCCCGGCTGCGGCAAGACTCTGCTTGCGAAGGCTGTAGCCAATGAGTCTGACGCAAACTTCTACGTGATTTCAGGCCCTGAGATCATGTCGAAGTTCTACGGCGAATCTGAAGCACGGCTTCGAGAGATATTTCAGAAGGCTCAGGAGACAGCGCCCAGTATCATATTCATCGATGAGCTGGACGCTATTGCGCCTAAACGTGAAGAGGTCACTGGTGAAGTTGAGCGTAGAGTTGTAGCTCAACTTCTATCGCTTATGGACGGTATGGGTTCTAGAGGGAATGTTATCGTCATCGGTGCAACCAATAGGCCCAATGCGATCGATCCCGCCCTCAGGCGGCCAGGGAGATTCGATAGAGAGATTGAGATAGGCGTTCCTGATAAGCCGGGCAGATTCGAGATACTTCAAATTCACACGAGAGGTATGCCTCTTGCGCAGGATGTGGATTTGAAACGTTTGTCAGAATTCACACATGGGTATACAGGTGCGGATATCGCGTCTCTATGCCGTGAGGCCGCTATGAAAGCTCTTAGAAGGTACATGCCTGAGATCAACCTCGAGGAGGAGAGGGTGCCTCCTGAGATCCTTGAGAAGATGGAGGTGAAGCTCGATGACTTCATGCAAGCTTATAGAGAGGTCACGCCGACGGCTATGCGTGAGGTCTACGTCGAGGTTCCCACCGTTCACTGGCAGGATATAGGGGGTCTCGATCAGGTTAAAGAGGAGTTAATGGAGGCTGTTGAGTGGCCTCTGAAGAAGCCTGACGTATTCAAGAGAATGGGGATTAACCCTCCAAAAGGAATCTTGCTCTTGGGCCCGCCTGGCTGCGGCAAGACTCTACTTGCTAGAGCTGTAGCCACTGAGAGTGAAGCGAACTTCATCTCGATCAAGGGTCCTGAGATCTTCTCGAAGTGGGTTGGGGAGAGTGAGAAGGCGATCAGGGAGGTTTTCAGAAAGGGCAGGACTGCTGCTCCAGCTATCATATTCTTCGATGAGTTGGATTCCATAGTGCCTAGGAGAGGTATGGGATACGCTGATTCAGGGGTCTCTGAACGTGTCATCAGCCAGTTATTGACTGAGATCGATGGAATCGAGGCTCTACAGAATGTCGCCGTTGTCGCTGCCACCAATCGACCTGATATTCTCGATCCAGCTGTTCTCAGGCCTGGAAGATTTGATAGATTGATTTATGTGCCCGCACCTGATGAAAAATCTCTAGTCCAGATCCTTAAGATTCACACCCGTGGAATGCCACTAGCGAAAGATGTCAACCTGTCGGACTTGGCAAGAAATATGGCCGGCCATTCTGGAGCTGATGTCGAGGCTGTATGCCGTGAAGCTGCTATGTTTGCTCTGAGGCGGAATATAGAGAGCAAGGAGGTTACTCTTCAAGACTTCAAGGAGGCTATGGCTAAAATCAAGCCAAGTATAACATCAGATATGGACGCTTGGTATCAAGGATTTGCGAAAAGGTTCAAGAAAGAACGCGTTGCAATCCCTATAACCTAGGTGACGGCGGATGGATAAGATTTGGGGCCCAAGACCGCTCCATTTAGCTGTCGTAGAGATCCTCGAGAAGAAAGACGCTTTGACAGACATCGATCTACTTCATGATATCAAGGATGACTTTGGAGAGATAAGTCTAAGAGAGTTGAACCGCATCCTAATGAAGCTTGAGATTTCCGGGATAATTCGAGTTTCAAGATTAATGAAAGGGAAGAGAAGGGTTGAGCTAGTCGCCGCGAGCCCTTGACCGCTACCTAAACCTGTCTACTCCACAATTCTATCTTTGCACATTCTTCGAGTTTGAACACAAGACTGCTCAGTGTCCATTGTATCAGAAACATTATCTAGCAACTGCAAGTACATCTAATCCTGAACTGGAGATACCGCGGCATTGAGTAGAAAACGTGGAGACGAGGAGAAATCCAATTTCCTCGAAAAGAAGAGAGTCACCGAAAATGAGTTTCTCGCCGAGTTTCAAACCGCTGAAGGCGGCACGTACACCATAAGAATAATCAAACAGAGGGAAGAGAAGCCAAGAGTCTGAGAGAAAATAGAGACCGTCAGCTTTCTCATTGAGGTGCAGAATCTATAGTATGATTGTTCCGAGCCTCTTGATTTGGGATAACCCACAAGACCAACTATCGAATTAATTCCAAGTGGTAGAACCCTCTTGGGAGTTGATCTCGGCGATCTCATTTCTAAGAAGAAGACGAGTCTTGACGATCTTTCAGGGAAGACTTTGGCGGTCGATGCGTACAATGCTCTGTACCAGTTTCTAGCGATAATTCGAGGCGCAACTGGAGAGCCTTTAATGGATAGGCAGGGCCGGGTGACGAGTCATCTGAGTGGGCTGCTCTACAGAACAGCGAACATGATTGAGAGGGGAATAAAACTCGTCTATGTATTCGACGGTGAGCCGCCTGCACTGAAGGAGGCTGAGATCAAAAGGAGGATGAAGGTCAAGGAGGAAGCTTACGTGAAGTATGAGGAAGCTCTCAAGAAGGGAGCTGTCGAGGAAGCTAGAAGATACGCTCAGATGACTTCTAGACTCAAGGATATGATGGTCGATGATGCTAAACGCCTTCTAACAGCTATGGGTGTTCCTTGGGTTCAAGCTCCATCAGAAGGAGAAGCTCAAGCAGCATACATGGCTGCGAAAGGCGATGTTTGGGCAGCTGCAAGTCAAGACTTCGATTCTCTCCTCTTCGGAGCGCCTAGACTCGTTAGAAACCTCGCCATTACAGGGAGAAGAAAGCTTCCGAGAAAGGATGTCTATGTCGAAGTTGAACCTGAGATCATCGAGCTCTCACAAGTTATCTCTGAGCTTGGAATAACCCGGGAACAGATTATCGATCTCGGAATTCTTATGGGAACAGACTTCAACCCTGATGGCATCAAAGGGATAGGTCCGAAGACAGCGTTGAAGATGGTTAAAGAGTATGGAAGTATCGAAAGAACCGCCTCGGAGTTGAAGGGTCTCGATTTTCCTGAAAATCTAGTAAAGATAAAGGAGATATTTCTGAAGCCGAAAGTTTCAGCTGATTATAGGATTGAATGGAAGAAACCTAACGTGGAAGAGGTTGTAAATTTTCTATGTCGAGAACGCGATTTCTCAGAGGACAGGGTTAGAAACGCGATTGAGAGAATGGTGGCGGGGATAAAAGAGAGAAGAGAAAAGACGACTTTGGAATCTTTCTTCAGCTAGACCTTAAAATCATGGAGTCGGTGGACAACCTTGGTGAAGATCGAAGAGCTGCCGGAGCGGATTGATAAACTCGTTGAAGAAGAAGTCGGTCCGGAAAGGCAAAAGGCAGAGATTTTTCGCAATCGGATCGATTCTACACTCGCGGAAATAAGGAACATTGCCAATCATCTCTTGGAGGAAAACGTCAGAAAGGAAATCGGCAACATCAGTGAACCAGTGTTAACGGCCGCCGACAAGCTAGGCTCAAAAATCCTCAGCCTCGCTGAAACCGTCAGAACGCCTGAGCAGATAACCTACGACACTATTGTAGAGTATGTCCAAAGCGTAAGAAGGTTTCAAGCGCAGACCGTCGGTTTTGGAGCGATTTGGATCCGGAGGCTGGATAAGCAGTTCAAGAGCAGAATCAGAGAGCTCGAGCTTCGAATGAGAAATCTCCAAAGCCTTACAAGAATCCTTGAAGATCATGTCAACGGCAAGTATAGGCAAGTCAAAACGTTCGAAAGTCTCATGAAAGATGCTCGAACTTTGAAATATATCTCGGAGGAGGCCGGTGACCTGGAAAAAAGGTTACGCGCACTCGATTGTGAGAGACAGGATCTGGGTAGACTGCAGAACGATTTGACCGAGAAGATAGAGGCCACCAAGAGATCGGAAGAGTCGCAAAGAGTTTCGAGCCTGGAGAATAGGATAGAAGGAATTCGCAGATCGATCACAATCCTATTCGACCCCTTGCAGAAGCCGGTTGAGAAGCTCTTGAAGCTTGTAGAGGCGAAGAAACAGATAGTCGACGCGCCTACATTGAACATTCTTTCACACTATCTCGGAGACCCGGTCAAGATGGTCTGTGAAGAGCAGGAGGGACTTTCAGGCCTTCAGATAGCGCTTAGCAAACTGCGAGTTATACTAGAACAGAACAAACTAGAATTGAAGCCCGCGAGAAATCGCAACGCGATGAAGAGTATAATTGAAATATGTAATAACAATGTCCTCGAGCCCTTGCGACGCGACTACTTAGCAGCGGAACAAGAGATGAATCAACTCTTGTCTTCTCCAATTCTCGCAGAACTCGCTGCACAACGCCAAGACCTAGAAAAGAGAATGAAGGAAGTTGAGCGGGCCATGGGAAGACTAAGCCTAGAATTCTCAAACACCAAGAATCGCCGCGATGATATGGTAAGGCGAATGGGGCAGGTCAAGGGCCAAATCGAGGAGACTTTCGACCGGCTTACCGGCGAGACTATAGATATCGATCTTAAGTGAGCGAAAGCCTAGCCAATGTTTTCGTCTCTGCTAAAATTAGCCACGCATGAGGGCTTCCTCTTCACGATATGCCAAGGTGGCGGACTGCAAACTGTCCTACTATGCGTTGCATGTTCGAGACGAGCCTTATCAACCTCCTAATCTCTGCACATTGATTTGCGTACAGAGACGCGGACGCCGAGTCTCTAGCCATCTGGGCGTTCACGCATTTCTCAAAGATCTCCTTGTCCCGGAGTTTCAGTCTATTCTTGAACTTCTCGAGCCTGCTGAGTTGGGTTCTCATCTGTCTAACAGCTTCTGCAATTTCTGGTGATGAAGGAAATTGTTTCGGAGCGGGCTGGCTGATCGGGTATATTCGAATTGCCATTAATCGCTTCTTCTCAAGTCTTGCAAGCGTTTTACTTGTTCTGCCGCTTGTCCAGTTGAGGCGTGTTGATGCATCTTCGACTGTACTTCCAGGATTCTCTGAGATGAATCGGGATAGCTGCTCTTCATCTCGATCGATCTCGACTTTAGGTCGCCTCTTGGCTTTAACACTCATCAGATTGCTCTCTCCTTAGATCCTAGCTCTTCCATCCAGCTTTTCCTCTCATAGGAACGAACGCCACGCCGCCTAGACTTTGTCTCGATGTCGTTCCATCCGGATGCTTTCTAACCCTTACCAATTCTTGATAGAAATGCATTCCTCCAACTGGGATAAGTAGAACTCCGTTAGGTTTCAATTGTTCAACCAGCTCGTCGGGGACGTCTGGAGCTGCGCTCGTTACAATTATGACATCGTAGGGGCTGCTCTCTTTAAGGCCGATAGATCCGTCTCCATGAATCACTGTCACACGATCGTAATAGCTGGACTTCTCTAGATTTCTCCTCGCCGATTCAACTAGCTCTTCGATTATTTCAACGGTCCATACGTGCCCCCACTTCTCCTTCGGTAGGTCGGTTGGAGCTACGACTTCGGCGTATACGCAACTCATATACCCGCACCCTGCTCCGACTTCAAGAACCTTCTGGCCGACTTTCAATTCTCCATACTCACAGAAGATAGCGGTCATATGCAGCGCACTAGTCGTCTGACCGTATCCTATCGGCAGCGGCGTATCGGCGTACGCGTACTGCTTGACATCGTTGGGAAGGAACTCCTCGCGTGGAACATTAAGCATAGCTCGAATAACGCTCGGCGATCTGAGTACACCTTCAGCTTTCAATGCATCTACAGCCGCTTCCTTTTGCTTGCGAAAGTCTTGCCTCATCTCTTTCACCAATCTATTTGATTCCCAGTTTGTCTAATTTAAATTGGATGAGAATGTTAATCAATCTCACTTAAGCGCAAAAGGGCCTTTGAGGCTGAAGGGGAGTTGGGCTCTGGCCAAAGCATTTGAGTACATCGTTGCCAGAGGTCATCCGAAGATTCTGGCAACTCACAGGACAACCTTCGAGATCACCAAAGATGAGCACTTGACTGAGCGTGGGGACTGCATAGTGGCGGTACAATCCACAAAGGGCGCTAAGGATCTCTCCTTAGATTTTCGAAGGCTAGCTCGAAATGATTCTGCGAGAATAACCATTGTCCTACAGGCAGACGGAAGAAGCGAGATGTCGACTGGGCGGGGAACGAGGCGGCTCTCCTTTACTCACCCGTCCGACATGGTGGTCAGGAAAAGCGGATTCGTCTGCGGGAGAACGCTGATGACCCATTCAAATAAGTCAGCATCAGATTTCTCACGCTCCTTTGTTAATGAGCTTCGAGACCCGAACAAGAGAATCGAGATCACGTTGATCGCCGAGGTTTGAAAGAGAAAACATAAGTCGCCACTTTAGTCTTCTCTGATGTAGGGGAAGTGATTGCCCGAGATATCAGCTGTCCTTGAGAAGGTCGTCAAGATCCTCGAGAAGAGCGGCGTCGACTATGGTGATGTGCGATTCGACTCATCCAGTATAACAGCCATTAGTAAGAATGTTGCTGAAGAGAACTTCGCCTCCGGGTCCATACGAGGGTATCATATTCGAGTTTTGAGGGGTAGTGAGTGGCGTGCAATCAGTCTATCGGATGTTGAAGCAAGAGAGGTTTTATCCTCAGCGAAGAAATTGACGAAATTCTCGCCGACCTTGAAAGAGAAATCATCATACTCGAAGCTGAAGCCTTGGACTTTCAAGAAGGAGTATAAGTGCAGAAAAGATCCAACAGGCGTTGACTCGGAAGAGAAGATAGCGCTTGTAAGAGAATTGTATGAGCGACTTAAAGGATTTGACGAGAGAATAGTGAATGCGGGAGCTCGTTATGCAGACGACATAGTTGAAAAGTACTTTATGAACACTGAAGGGTCTGAACTCTACTATAGAGCGCCTGTCATCAGGGTCGTGTTAGTCTCATTCGCGAAGTTTGGGAAGAACATTCAAGTGGACCATATGGCTCACGGGGGATTTGGGGTAGGATACGAATTCATCGATCGCCTAAATATTGAGGAGGATTGCAGATCCGTATCCAAAGGAGCTGTTGAGCTTCTAAACGCTGATCGAGCGCCTAGCGGAAAACTTCCGGTTGTGCTTGACGCAGAGATGGCTGGGCTGATCGCGCATGAGTCTTTCGGCCACGGGTTGGAAGCTGATCAAGTCTTGAGGAATCGCTCTTTCCTCTCGAATATGGTCGGAAAGAGGGTTGCCTCCGAGTTGGTCACGATTGTCGATAGCAGTTCATATGAGTCTGCTTACGGTTCCTACCCATTCGACGATGAAGGGGTTCGCTCAAGAAAGAACACAATTGTTGAAAGAGGCATTTTGAAGGGTTTCCTCCATTCAAGAGAGACAGCGTCCAGCTTCAACGTTGCGCCTACGGGAAACGGGAGAGCTGAAAGTTTCTCGCATAAGATCTTCGTCAGGATGAGCAATACATACTTTGAGAAAGGAGAATGGAAGCTTGAAGAGATGTTAGAAGACATTGACTACGGCGTCTACTTGGTTAAGGGTTCGCATGGGATGGAGGATC
>CAYOZM010000020.1:0-16511 GCA_964408475.1 uncultured Candidatus Bathyarchaeia archaeon
ACATCATTCTTCGGTCGCAACTTTGAAAATGAAAAACCTGTTCCACCACCAGACTTGTGTATTAGTGCTGTGTTTTTCACGCCTTCAAAGATGCTTTGCATGGAGTCTTCGATGGGAAGAACGAAGCAAGCGGACAATTGACCTAGCTCTGTTCCAGCGTTCATCAACGTTGGAGAATTTGGAAGGAACTCTAAGTTCGTCATGATCTTGTAGAACTCTTCTTCGGTCTTCTTGATGTCAGCGTCGGCATCGTACGTTAAATCGGCGAGCGCGATGGCTTGAGCGACTCGGCGGAACATGGCTGTGGGCGTCTCGATGATTCTTCCGGTCTCGTCTCTCCTGAGGTATCGTCTCTCCAAGACGGCTATAGCGTTAGGAGACAGTCTTGCATCAAACTCGGCGTCCATCAAAACGGTTTTGGCTTCACGAATCTCCTTACGTTTCTGGCGGTAGAGAATGTATGCCTTAGCCGTTCTTGCATGTCCGTTCTCTATAAGAACTTTCTCGACAGCGTCCTGGACTTCTTCAACGCTTGGAATGGTGTGGCCGTCAAACCGTTCCTCTAAGATCGCTACAACTTTACCAGACAGTTCTTCAGCTAACCTTCTGTCCTTACCGCCAACAGCTACAGCCGCTTTGAAGATAGCGTTCGTGATTTTTTCTTGATCGAAGTTAACGATCCTGCCGTCCCGTTTTCGAATTTTTGTGATGCCTTTTACCAGTGGAGTCATCAGTTCCCCTCCTAGCCAAGCGATGAAGAATCGTCTGAACTACAGACGACTGAGTCTTCTGTGGATGAATTCAAGTGAGAGTCAAGCTCCTAGTGGAGTGAAAGTAGACTACGACCTGAGATGCGTATTAAGATTTTTAGACAGTTTTATATAAAAGGCTGTACTGACGCTTTTCCAAACTTATTTGCGCAAGGCAAATTTGAAAGAGGAAATTTCGATCGGCGGTAACTTTGATTGAGTCTAGTTAAAGTTGGTGCCGGATTTAACAATCGACGAGGTCTTTTCAAACGCTTTGGGATGAACATCAGTCTCACCGTAGAATCCTACATATCGCCATAGATTGATGATAAAAAGCTTCTGGTGAACTGTATCGCGTGCGATCGAAGCTAAGTGAGTTCGATTTGCTTCGCGTGTCTCATCGCGAGTCGTCATAGTTTCGGCCGGTGCAAGTGGGAGGAGTTGTAGGTTCTGGAAGAAATGGGATGCTGGCCTTGAGAGCACTTAGAGGAGATCTACCAAAAAAGCACTCGTCATTATTTTGAGGATCCTCTACACATCAAGATTTCTGCGAAGAAGAGACAGTCAATCGCGTCCGCTACATCTGGCTCTTTATGCGTTTCGAAAGAGGTGATCTCACTAGAGTATGTCGTGGACAAACATCTGTTAATTCGGCGCTGAAGGAAGGACCAAGTTGACACATTCTTGCGCAACCACGACCCATCAGAATGGTTGAGCTCGCTCGGACAGATTTCTGTGTTGGACGAGATCCTCGAGTATGAGTTCGAGCTGTCTGGGTATATGTATGGCTTAGAGCAAGCGAAAAGTTAGGATCAAAGAAGGCGGCCCGATCTTCAACGAAGCCGTGAAGCGAGGCAAGTTGGTTTCAGCTATAATTAAAGTAACATGTCGAGAGGAGAAAGTCAATAATTGATCGTTCTCTTAAAAATCTGCAAGATAGGTGATTTAATGTCCGCTCACCCTTGCTTGTTGCCATGGAGCTACGCTTAGAACCCGTATCAGCACTCGCAAACGCAAGATTTAACATTCCATGCGGTCTACGCAGTGAGCGAAGTGGTGAGGAAAGTGGAGGAGAAGATAGTCACAAACACAAGTCAAATCGCCGACAACATTTACCTGGTCGACGTCTACGGCTACGGGGTGCGAGGAATGATCTCGCTCTACATTCTGAAGTGCGAGAAGACAACAGTGCTGGATTCAGGAACAGCAGACTCCACCGATGGGCTTACGACTGCCGTGAGTTCTCTGGGCATCGACTTCAACTCAGTTCGATACATAATGGTAAGCCATCGCCATCATGACCATGCAGGGGGAGCGGCCATATTACTCAAACATTTTCCAAACGCTCAAGTTGGAGTGCATGAATTCGCGAAGAAACATCTAATCGATCCGTCGAAGATCAACGAGGGAGCAAGGGAATTGTTCGGAAGATTTGCGGTTCCAATGGAACCGCTCAAAGATGAGAATAAGATCTTGGTCCTCAACGATAGGGAGACCTTCCAGCTTGGCGACAGCTACGAGCTTGAAACGGTATACACGCCAGGACACACCTCGGATCATTTTGCGTTTTACGAGAAGAGGACCGGCTTACTATTTTGTGGCGACGCTGCAGGAACTTTCGGACCTATTTCTAAAACGATTACGCCGACCAGTTTTCCTCCAAGCTTTAAGTATGTTAACTATACCGCTTCGATCAAGAAACTTTTGGCATATGATGTCAATATCCTGGCCTTCCCGCACTTCGGCGCAGTTATTGGAAGCGGAGCAAAGGAGATTTTGAGAAATGGTTTGGAGGTCGCTGAGGATTGGAAACGTTTTGTAGATGGTCTTCGAGGAAGGAACTTAGATGATTGTTCAATTGCTAAGGCGCTTCAAGAATCCTATATGGGAGAATTAGAGATATTCCCTAGAAGTATTAGAGGGATGATCGGTTCAGCGCTAGCGCAGGGATTCTTAATGGGGATGTAAATCGACTGGGGTCTAGCTGAGAAAGACGCAGATAATCCAGAAATTCTTCGCCACGATCAACGCGTATAGCGGAATAATTGATACTATTCCCAGAAGTAAACCGAGCTTAAGGACTCTAAGAGCCAACTCATGTCTATTCTTCGCGATTGGGTAATGTACAGCCATGAAAGGAATAACAAGGACGATGAGCTTCATGAATATGGCTGCAGCAAGTCCAGAGCCACCCATATCGTGGAGAAGAGTAGCAAAGATAGCATTTGTCTCATAGGCAAACGAGATTGTTTTCAGTCCATAAACTGTACTTGCGATATCAAGGAGATTCAAAATGAAGAGCGTGATGAAAGCCGTCCAGAGAGGTAACTGCAAGCTTCGCGGATTTATACTCATTATCAGTCTCTTCTCACGTTCATAGCGGGCTTGATTCGCTTTACATATGCACGTGTATACGTTAAGTATAGACCCCACGATTGCCACCAGCCGAAGCGCGCTTTAATAACCCTGAAGAGCCCTATGGAAATCTCCTTTTCCCTTTATGAATCTTGTGAAAACGCGTGTCGGGACGGTTGAAAAACCTTTAAACCCTTAAAGATAGACTCAGGTAGCGGCGGGGCTGATGAGGAAAGTCGAAGTGAAGCCGACCGACTATATAACAGAAACATACACGATGCTCGACCGTGGAGGCCTTCTTCTTCGACATCCGGGAAGGATGAAAAACCGAATAGATGTCTATACTTCTCATAGACTGAAGAGAGATTCATTTCATCCTTAAGTCCACTCCAGTTTAGGTAGAGTTCATTCTCTTTCTCACAATGGAAGAACTCAATTTCTTTTGAGATTGAATCCAAGTCGACCATGAGGTCAGCGCCTAGCTTAATCCAGAAGCTTCGTGCAAGGATTCAAGCTTTTCTTTAAGGAACATCATACCCATATGAAAGAAGATTCAAGGGTTCTGGAATGAAGAAGATAGCTCTTCTGCTGCTCATCTATCTAGGTCTTCACTTGCTGATAATCGGTTTCCCTAGAGACTATGTTTTCGATGAGTATTGGTATATACCATCGGCGAAGAGGATAATGCAAGACGGAGTCGATCTGAGGCCTGAACACCCTCCGTTGGCTCAGGTTCTCATGGCGACGGGAATCACTCTATTCGGAGATAATCCTCTTGGATGGCGTATCTTTAGTGTGATATTCGGCGTCCTATCGATTTTGGTTTTGTATCTTCTGGTGAAAGAGATCTCTAAGGATGAATGGACGGCGTTTATGTCGGCTGCTTTACTCTCTTTTGAGAAGATGTTCTTCACCTTCAGTTCACTCGCCTTGCTAGATGTCTTTTTCATCTTCTTCATGATCTTGAGTTTCTACCTCTTCTTCAGGGGTGATTTGGCTCGATCGGCGGTAGCGGCGGGGCTTGGGGCGGTATGCAAACTCAATGCAGTTCTTACTGCCCCGGTCTTGATTCTTTATCATATTTTTGACCGATTTTCTCTATCAATCAAAGCTTGGGTGAAATCTATTCGATGGCCAAAGATAGCGATTTGGATAAGCGTTTTCTTGGCTTCGTTCTTCATCTTTTTATACCTTTTCGATCGCGTCTACACCGGACCGGATCTGGAAATGTTCTCGAACCCTGTAAACCATCTCAAATACATGTTGGAAATTCACGGTTCCAAATACTGGTCTAAGAGCAATGAACCTGGGCCATGGACTTGGATTTACTCACCTAGAAACTATTATTACGGAAATCTATCCGTCGCTAGAGTTGCATTCTTAGAAGTCTTCAACCCATTTGTTTCAGGTTTATCGCTGGCCTCCGTTCCTTATGCGATATACAATCTCAAGAGGACGAAGGATCGGCTCTCTCTGTTCGCTCTCATCTGGTTCTCGGTAACATATTTCGTCTGGTTTCCATCTTACTTCATATTCTCTCATCCGCTCTTCTCATTCTATATACTGGCTACAAACCCGTCGATATGCATCTTCAATGCAATCTTCTTCCAGAACGATCGAAGAGCTGCGGAAAGCATAGTGATGATGGCAGCTGCATACTTCTTGTTCTTTCAATACCCGATTAGAGTACTGCTCTGAGCCGCCGAATAATGTAGACAAGTTTTTTGGCAACGGTTGCACTCAAGGCAATCGGTGCCTCGAGCATGATCGTGAAAAGGATTGAATATAATCTCAGCCTTGAAGATGACACGATCCGTCTTCTGGGAATATGGGATACTAAGCTGAAAAATAGTGCGGGAATTACGCCTCATTTTCACGAGAATGTTGAAGAAGTTTACTATGTAATTGAAGGTATGGAAAGGATGACGATAGATGATGAAGAGGAAAAGGTGACGGCCGGCGATGTCATATATTCCTCCGAAGAAGGTTCACACACTCATCCAGTCTGGAGTTAAGCCTCTCCGATTCATAACCGTCAGCATCGATCTAAGCGAAGCAGCTAGACGTAGAGCTGCTCTGACGTACGTTGCGTAGTTCCAAAATGTTCTTCTCTTTCGATCTGCTTGAGAATAAGCTAGCGCGTAATCACTCGTGATTGTATTCATAGTTATAGAGGACTGAGAGATGAAGGTGGATGCAATCTGCCCGCTGGAGAATCTTAGGAGGTTCATGATCTTAAGCACCTGTCAATCGTTCATCCCTGAAGAACTAATGGAAGATGAGAAAGTTTTTCCAGAGAGGCCTGCGGAGCAAGGGACAATGTATGTTGAGGCTGAGGATAAGGAGACTTTACAGAAGATAAGGGACATACAATTCACACGCGTCTCCAACGTGCTCGGCGTAATATACAACTCGAAGAGTGGGCGAACCAAACTGAAATGGAGGCAGGTGAAGGGTAGCCTAGGGAAACTTACTGGTGAAGCCAGTACCAACACTCTAGTGAACCTCTATGCTACAAGAGCTCTTGACGAATCTTATGTCCGTAGAGGAACAACTCGGAAAGTCGAGACTGAACCGAGTATTATCAAGGAAGTTTGATGCGACGAATAGGATATGTCCGAATTAGGAGAGCCTGATGAAGGGCATGGCCAATATTCTAAAGATAGCGCATAGAGGTGCGAGCGCTTACGAGCCTGAGAATACTCTACGAGCGATTAAGCGAGCGTTAGAGTACGCTGTGGACATGGTTGAGGTTGATGTCAGAGAGACTGGGGATGGGCAAATTGTAGTAATCCATGATGAGACGGTTGAAAGAACTACGAATGGGAGAGGTTATGTTCATCAAATGAGTTTCAGTGATCTTAGAAAGCTTGATGCTGGGAAAGGAGAAAGAATACCCACATTGCAAGAAGTTATCGATCTGGTTAAGGGTAGAGTTGGACTTGTAGTAGAATTGAAAGATCCTAGCGTAACAGACAAGGTTGCTGGGATTCTTGCAGAAAATAATTTCACGGACCAAACTCTCGTTACATCATTTATACACTCCGCGGTGAAGAGGATTAAGGAACTTAACCCTCAAATTAAGACGGGAGTAATCTTCAGATCTGCACCTGTTAAGCCATCACAACTTGCATTAGATGCGAATGCTGATGCATTATTCCCGCACTACACGTATGTCACAACCCGAATGATCGAGGACGCCCACAGTAGCCATCTGAGAGTCAATATATGGACAGTCGACACTCGAGAAGAAATCGAAAATTACGTAAAGATGGGTGTCGATGGAGTCGTAACCAACAAACCTGACCTTTTAACAGGTCTTTGAATGTACATTCAGTACGAGGAAAAAAGGGCGGCTCTCGTCTTGGAATACGATCCAGCGGAAAGACATCGAGCGCTCGAGAAGCTTGTTACAAAGAACCTAGATAACAAGCAACTCAAGAAATACTACAGGTTCAGGCCAGACAGATGGTACGGCGGCATAGCTACCGCCGATGTCGTCGGTTGCGGGCTGCTCTGCAGATTCTGCTGGGTCTCAGATACGGTCCTACATAGGCCTTCAGAGGTCGGAACCTTCTATTCCCCAAGCGACGTTGCCCATCGGCTACTAAGTATAGCTGAAAGGAAGAGCTTTAGCCAACTCCGTGTTAGCGGAGGGGAGCCGACGATAGGGAGGAAGCACCTTCTTCAACTGCTTGATGAACTAGCACTAAGTAGAGGCTACAAATTCATCCTAGAAACCAACGGCATCTTGATCGGCAGTGATTCATCATACGCTGAGGATCTATCTCGATATCGATTCCTCCATGTTCGAGTATCGCTCAAAGGATGTAATGAAGACGAATTCATGAAATTGACGGGTGCTAAACCTGAAAGCTTTAATCTTCAACTCAAGGCCTTGCAGAAAATGATAGACGCCGGAGTCAAATGCCATCCAGCTGTGATGACATCTTTTTCCACAGAAGAGAGTTATCGCAATTTGATCGAGAGGATTGGACAGATCGATCTCTCTTTAGCTCAAGAGGTTGAGATTGAGGAGTTAATCCTCTATGGGCATGTGGCTGAGAGGCTGAAACGATATGGTTTGGATTATCACGACTCTCATCTACCTCATAAGGTTCCTCAAAAGCTGATTTAGAGATGACATTAATGCCAAGCCGACGCGCGAAGCAGGTCGTCTACGGCGGTTATCTGTGAAGACTGTAATTAATGTTGAAAACTTCAATCTCAACCTCACCTTTGAGCCATCATTTGTCTCAACGCTTTACCGGAAGATCAGCCAGAATATCTGGGTTAAGGTGGCCGGGCATCTCGGTAATCAGCTTGAGTTCAAGCAAATTAAGCCTGACACTTTGGAGGTCAATTGCAGCGCAGGGCTAACCGAGAAAGCTCTTCAAAGAAGAGCAACTATCGAGACTGGACTCTGGAGAGGTCCTTACGAGGAGAGGATAGGAAATCTCCCAAAGAGGGTTCAGCCCCAGATCCAAGCCTTGGCAGAGGTTTATCCGGGTGTTAGACTGCCTATAGTTCCTTTGGATTTCCCTTACATGCTTATTTCTGCAGCTCTTTCGAAGAGAACCGGTTACAGCAGATTCGTTTTGGATTGGTGTCAAAGGATCTGGTCTAGATATGATGGCCGTATCGATTTGCTTGCTCAAGCGAATAAGAGCGATCTTCGATCAATCGGAAGGAGTTACCAGGTCGTTCAACTTCAGAAGACCTTGCGAAGCTTCAGTGAGCTGCCTAGCCATCCTGAACGGTTACCTGAGAGTGTTCTCGAGTTGATCGGCGAACCGTACGTTCCAGCTGAAGAGTTTCTTCTCTGGCTTACACCAGAGTTGGCTAGGATGACTTTGATTCGAGGATGCTGGGGCGTTGGACCGAAGGTCGCTGACTCAATAATATTGTCGACGTTCAAGGCCTCACACTTCATCCCTTGTGATACGCACTTGAGAATAGTGGCAGAAAGACTAGAGTTGGCTGAGGTGGAGGGGGCTAAGATGCCTTCGAAGGTCTTGTGCTCAAAGTATGTTTGTGACCAGAAGACTTCTAGCCAGTTCAATGTTCCATTGTGCAGTTGGTCAACGAATGGCACGTGCTTGAGGAGCCGTTTGATGTACCTCCTCAAAACTGGCGGTTGGGTTCAAACTTTAACGTATCTTCATGGAGAACGATTCTGTAAAGCCTATTCGCCTAAATGCAAAATCTGCCCGATCAAGAGTGTTTGTCCCAATCCGCCAAAGTGAACGATAATCCGGTTCTCAGAGGTTCATATAAAGAAAATGTCTAATGGGATGAATGATTGCGCCAGAGGCAATTGAGGCCTTTCTCCGCTAGTAATACTATTAGAGACATGCGCATACAAACGAGCTTTAGGACTCTGCATACGTCTTAACAGGGTCAATGATAGAAAGTCCTATCTGAGATCGTTCAGCTGTCTAGGCTTACCTTCACGGTGATTGGAGAGTGAAACGGGATGGAGCCTTTGGAGCTTGCCTTCTGGACATCGAACACCCTTATGCTGCTCGGGCTGATAATAATCGAGTTCAAGTGGATGAGGCTTACCCGCAAGGAGGAATAGTGAAGCTAGCTTAAGATCTCTTTCATACTCCGCGCGTTGTCCAGCATGTCATGGTTATTGTTGAAGAATATGTAGACTTTCTTAGGATTGGTGTTTCTTATTCTGGATGCTATCTCCTTCAATTCTTCATCAGTATATCTGTGGCTGTACCAAGAGGTTCTACCGTGCATCCTCAAATATACTAAACCGTTCACGTTAAGAATTCTGTTCGGAAAGTCAGGGCTATCTATCGAGACCGGAGTTATGTTCTGGCTTTCAGCCCAATGATACCAGTCATCTTCGAACCATTTTATGTTCCGATACTCTAAAGCGAATCGCTGTCCAAGTTTGATTTGAGCGATGAACTTCTCGAGTCTATCGATGAAAGATTGCGTTGGGGTAGAACTCGGTGGGAGTTGAAAGAGAAAGAATTCGATCTTCTCATCCATTACCTCGAAGAGCTCTTTGAACCGTGACCAATACTCAACCGCTCTCTCACTGAATCTGGATGCATGAGTCACCAGACGGTTGACTTTGATCGCCCAGCGGAAGCTATGAGGGCTCTTACGATTCCATGATAAGACCATATTTGGAAATGGAAAGCGGTAGAAGCTAGCGTTGAGTTCAGCAGAATTCAGATTAGAATTCTTAATATACCAATCGAAGCCGTCAGGGTTCCAATCGTAACTCCAACCTGAAGTTCCAATATACAGTTGCATAGCTCTCAATTCAGAACTGTATGAGCAGTAGGTTAAGAACATTCATCAAGGAAGCCTTTATGGATTAAGAGAATGAACTTAGTTAATATTGGAAGTGAGATCTTGGTCACATCACTTTGCCCGTCCGGGAGACAAGGAGTCGACTGGGATAATCTCCGCAAGTGGAGAGTTGAAAGACTTAGACATGAGATGAAAGAATATGATTTGGACACACTGATCATGGTCCGTAACGAGAATGTCAGATACACGACCGACTGCAGATACCTAGCCAGCATGTTCTTCGTTACAAGATTCGCGACAGTACTTACTAAAAAGGATGAGCCGGTTCTACTCGTCGGCCACGCCGATCTTGCCAATGCCAAGAGAAACATGCCTTGGATTAAAGATATTAGAGCTATACCCTTCGCTGGAACAGAATGGGCGAAAACAGTCGAAGAGGTCCTGAACGACTACAGAGCTAGCGACGGGAAGATAGGCCTAGATACACCTCACTCAGTTCACGGATACGAGCAATTGAAGAGAGAATGCTCTAAAGGAACGTTCACCGATGCAACTGAGCCCATACTCTCAGCTAAAGCCGTCAAAAGTGAAGATGAAGTAAAAATCATGAGAGAGGCAGCTGCAGTCGCGGATATAGGGGTCCAAGCAGCCCTAGAGGCGGCGAAGCCTGGAGTGAGAGAATTCCAGGTTGGTGCGGCAGGCGTATATGCAATGATGATGAACGGTGCGGAATGGTACACATTCGCGCCTCTCTGCGTTTCCGGCGAGAATACAGCCCGGCTCCAAAGATACTCATCGGAACGTATGATTAGGCAAGGAGATCTATTCTTAGTTGATCTTGGATGCATCTACTACGGGTACTGCGCAGAATACGCAAGAACGAAGATCGTGGGCAGACCTAATGAAAAGCAGAAGGAAATCTATCGAACAGTCTACGAATCCCATATGAAAGCCATAGAAATGATCAAACCCGGCGTAAATCCCAGCGATGTCGACAGGAAGGCTCGAAGGATAATTGAGGACGCGGGCTACGGCAAGTGTCAACATGAGCATGAGACAGGACATGGAATAGGAACAAGTCTGTATGAACTGCCGACGATAGGAACTCACCCGGCAGCTGTGATTCTTAAGGAGAAGCTTTTCGAGAAGAACATGGTTGTCTGCGTTGAACCAGGAATATTCCATCCAGAATTCGGCGGAGTCCGCCTAGAAGACATTATACTAGTCACGGATACAGGACCTGAATTCCTTTCAAAGGTCGAGTATGACGACAGGCTACTAACCTGAGTGGCAACGCCTTTCTCTCTATTTTTTTGAATATAATGTGAAACTAGGACTGTACCTTCAAAGAGGATTATGAAAGGAACAAGGAGGATCATGTCAGTTATCGGTGTTGGGTCAGCGGTCAGGACAATCGCTAGAATTATGAAACCTGCGTAAACGGCCTTTCTGTTTGAGGAAAGATAATCGGGATTCACTATGCCGAACTGAACTAGCAAAATGAAGAATACCGGGAAAGTGAAGAATAATCCGACAACGCCTATTAGTATTATGACCTGAGTGAAAAAGTCTGCGATCGGTATGAGCATAGCCGCGCCTGAACTGTAGACGAACCAGAGCATTACTCTGAGAGTTATCGGAACTATGATCTTATACGAGAAGAACGCTCCAGCGACGAAGAGGCCTACGAATGATACTATGAATCTTCCCATGTATCTTCGTTCAGTCTCCACCAAAGCTGGATTGACGAACTTGTACAACTCGTAAGCTATTATCGGCATAGAAACTATCAATCCCATAAGGGCCGACATCATCAAATAAATTCCAGCCGTATCCATCATATTTCCAGCAATAAGCACTACATCTTTCGGAAGTAAATCCCTCTCTATCTGTCGCAATACGACTGAAATAATGGGAGTGTACGTAATGGCTAGAGGATCGAGAAAAGTCGTGGGATTCACTGGAAAGAAGCCGACGATCGCTCCAGCGATAAAAACACTTACCAGAATTGTCCGCAGTCGGGTCAGGAGCTCTTCTGTATGCTCCCAGAAAGTCATCTCTCCGGTTTTCGACTTACTTTCAGAGTTCATATCACTCTCATCGCTATCTCTTATTCAAGAGCAGGTACGAGCTGACCTCCTGTGTGTTTGTCGCTTCTACGCACACTATTTCTGAGCTTTTCTACAATTCGGGCAGAAAAGTTCATTCTCCTCAATCTCAGCTCCGCAGAACTTGCAGTTGAACAGCCGAATTAAAAGTTGCGTTGGCCTGGCTGACGGTTGCGACGGTGCTTGAACATACCGTATCTCTGTTCGTTGAGGAGCAGCAACTCCACTAATCGCCATGATCAATCCGAGAATCGCGATAATGCCGCCGCCAAACTGAAGAAAAACGGCGAGCAAATCCACCGGCTGCCCTGGAAAAAGGGCGGTGAGAACATTATTCTCTACTTCACTCAAATAGCTTCCAGGCACCGCAGTGATGGAAATGCCGAACTGATAAACGATGAAGCCTACCATGAGTAGAACTGACCCTAACGCAACCTTAGCTCTCGTACGCTACTCCTCCGAGTTACCTGCAGGTTCTATGTCTCAGTCTTCTTCTTTGCAGCTTCTATCATCTCGTTCGAGATCTGCTCTGGCGTCTTCCCTTCAGTCGATACACCCAGCTTCTTAGCAGTCTCGACTAGAAGCTGTTCGTCGCTTTTGACGGTGCCAGGCGCTGATTCAGTTCTCGCTGGCGTTGCCGTTATTTTCTGTATTTCAGCTAAAGGCGCTTCTGTTGCCGTTCTATATTGTCTTATTGCATCGCCTATTGATTTAGCCAGTTCAGGCAGTTTCTTCGGTCCGAATAGGATCAGAACGACTACAAGTATGAGAGCTATCTCCCAAGGTCCTATAAACGGCATAGACTCCTGCCTCCAACGTAAATTGAGCTTTCGGCATTGATAAATACTACTGAATTAGATAGTACTACTCAAGAGGGGAGCAAGTTGGCAAGGCGGGGGCCATTCCCTAAGGCGGAGGAACAACACCACCAAGTGCTCAGCCATCTTCCTGATGATAAAGGCGTGGGCTTTAATGAACTCTGGAGGAAGCTCAAGTCAGAGAATATTGGAGTAAGCTTCTCAACACTCGCTAGGACGTTAAAGTCTCTCCGCTCTGAGAAATGCGTAGAGATGAAGGTAAGCAGGCGCGGGCACAAGATTCCAAACCATCTCTATAGGAAGACCAGCGTAGGCGTCGAGTATGAGGAGCTTCTCAGAGATAAACTAGGACTATTGAAGACTTCTACGAAACGCATAATCAAGGCTCATAGAGGTAAAATTAGATACGACGAGATAATCTTCGGAGAGATCCCATACACATGTGAAGTTGAACTTTCCAGCGAGAACCTTACAGGAGAGAAAGAGAAACAAATATCCATATTCGTCGGATCTGTCGGTGAAACAGTCGTCTCAAGTATAGCAGAGATACTAGGCAGAGCATACTCAGGCTTCATCTCTATATTAGGTGAAGGACGCACAAAAGAAGCTGTCGATTATCTCAAGAAAATGCTTTCATTCAACCTTCGACTGACTGTAGCATTCGATGGACACAGAGTAGCATTTGACGAAAGCTGGGATTCCCTTCTTCAGGACGAAGAAGAACTTTTGAATGCGATTCGAGCAGTCAAAGCACCATCCTACAGCGAGCTACTTGGATGTTGGATACTTAGCCTACTGAGCCCGCTGATGCCTGTTGAGAGATTCCCCTATGATTTGACAAGCATCGAAGGTTGGGCGAAACTGATTACTGATAATGGAAATAACTGGAGGGCAAGCAAAAGGATGCCTCTCTTATCGGAAGAGGATGTTCAACTCTTCTTGAAGGAACAGATGGAGAAAGGAACGATATCTATCAGGCCGGTTCGCAGAGAGTTTGGCTTGCTCGAGTTCCGTGAGAAGATGCCGGAACCGCAACCCGAGGAGTTCTACTCTTTTCTGCTCGGGCTGTTCTCAGCAATGAAATCTCTTCTGGAAAATGAAAGGCCTGGAGTCATGTAAACTGTCGGAAAGCTTTCAACGCTTTCACAGGTGCCCATCAAGATCCTCGAGTCAGGATGACCTCTATCGTTGAGACAGGTTTCAGAGTTCCATCATTCATCTTGAGTTCATCCGTTCCGATCTTGATGCTCTTCACCTCGACATCTTTCATGAATCTTCTCAGAAGTATCTGAACCGTATCTACGGCTGAAGAGATCGCCCTTCCTCTGGCCTTGACTATAACCTCGTCATGTACAGTGAAAGCTGTGATGATCGAGGTTATGTAGGCCATAGGGGGCTTCTTACCTATGAAGACGACGTTTTCGAGTTTGTCAGCCATGGTAGGTCACATTTTACGATACTACAAATCCGTCAGCTCTATAAACTTGGAGAATATCGGTTCTGTTGCATCATCGGGGTTTGTGTTGCTTTTTGAGCCTTTTCTGATAATTTCCATCCGTCGTTTTCCTTCTAAATCCGAGTTTAGGTTTGCCATCTCCGTTGGTGTTTCGCCTTCTAAGGCTTGTTTCAGTCTTAAGAAGTTATGGTAGGTTCTGAATCATGTTAGGAGGTTTTTGGCTCAATCCTCCGGTTTAACACCTTATGTCTCTCCCTTGTCTTTTCCTGAAGTTATCAGTCGGTTACCCTAGCCTAAGACCAAAGATAGCCAAAATGAGTTACCGGCTCACACCTTTATCAAGGAGCCGACTCACTTCTGATAGCGTTCGTTCGGCTTTAGAGCAGTTCCTGAATGTTTTCCAAGAATCTAGAAATGCGGAGTCAAACTGTGGCGTAGGCTTGGCTTGACGTTGATGGAATCGTCTAGAGGACAGGGAAAGTTATTGGGCCTTGAGGGAAGACTGCGACTCGAGAGTCTCTTCCTTTTTTCTCAAGCGACTTGTCGATAGCGGCTTGAACTGAGTCAGCCCTCTTGAAGCCCATAGCCTCAACCCGCTCTCGCTTCAATCCGTCTGAGACCAAAACAATCTCAATCCTTTCTCTCATCTTAGCGATCAAGTACGCCGCTACTCCTGATACCAAGTTTGTGGAAGGTTTTGGTCGCCTGAGCTCGCGAAGAATCTCTTCGGGCGATTTGAGGGTCAGAAACCTATAGAGATCCTCCTCGCCCACTCCCTCGTAGCAGGGAGAAGCTAGAATATAGACTCCGCCATCTGCTACGGCTTGGTCTCCGATTTCTAGAGCTTTGGAAGCCTGATAGAAACTGATGTCCATCGGCGAGCCGCTTGAAACGACCACTTCAGCTCTCGAAGGCATGTGAACGCCTAGCAGATCTTTCGCGAATCTTACTCCTTGTCTATGCGCACCTAGGAAATGCCCCGCGAAAACCTTTACGATGCGTCCCCCTGAACTCATCACAGTATTGATAATGAAGTTGAGGTCTACCATTGCCGCGGCTTCATCCATCTCAATCCTTATTGGGTTATCCTCCAAGACGCCTGGCCCAGACTTTCCTTCTACAACGTAGAGATGGTTCCGGTAGATGGTTTCTCTACCGCAGACACCTGGAAGAATGCTTTTGGCTCCCCCTCCGAAGCCCGCATAACTGTGGGGAACAATATTGCCAGTGCTGATCCTGAGATCGGCCCTTGCGACTTCGCTGTTGACTAAGACTCGGTTGCCTCTTCGGGTAGCTCCTAGGTCGACAAGGTTCTTGTCAGGATTGTGCTGCACCACGGTGACTCGATCGAGAACATCTCTCCCTACCTTCTGCTCAACCTCCGCTTCGGCCATCTCCCTGTGCTGCCCGCGACCTATAATCACCATAATTTTTTCCTCCTTAACCCCAGCCTGAGCGAGAACGTTTAGAATCGATGGAATGATCAAATGATCCTTTGTGGGGCGCGTCACATCTGTGGTGATTATCACGATGCGGTTTCTTCCCTCAGCGATCTCCGGTAGTGGCTTGGAGTCGATAGGGTTCAGCAAAGCATCTTGAATGGCTTTCGACTCATCTTCTACTCCGGGAACAGTTTTGGGGCAGAATATTCCCATGAGGTTGGGTTTAGGGACCTCGAAATGAACTTCATCTTTGCCATACGGGATAGATAGCTTCGTGGATCCACTCTCCTGAAGATTCATCTTTCAAATTATTATCAGTCGATATAACCTCAGTGGGTTGTCCGGAATACGAAAACTGTAGCCTCTGTCTTAAGCGATATCTTGGCTCGAGCTCACTCGCATTATCTGGAAGCCCTTTGCTCTATCCGCCTCAATCCCACAAGCTTTTCCTACACCATCTGTACCGCTCCACTATTCAACCGTGAATTTGTACCTCTCGTACATCATGTCCAAGATCTTGGAGAGGGATGCGATTGTCACAAGGTAGATGAGCCCGACCACAAGATAGACCTCGAGCGGTTTCAGGTTTTGAGCTATCACGACCTTCGCTTTGGCCAGAAGCTCCGGTACAGTGACCAAGAATGCCACGGAACTGTACTTCGGTAGGTAGGCTGCTTCATTCGACCAGCTCGGCAATGCCAAGCGAAGTGCCTGAGGCAGTATGACTCTAGCTATGGCTTTGGGTCTACTCATTCCAATTGAAAGCGCAGCTTCCATCTGTCCTCCGCCTATAGACTCCAATGCGCCTCGAAAATATTCTGCTTGATATGCTCCGCTGTTAATTCCCAAGGCCACTATGGCTGAGAACGTGGGCGAGAAAAGGAGACCTAGTGAGGGAAGCCCAAAATAGATGATGAAGAGCTGAACGGTTAATGGCGTTCCTCGGATAAGCTCAATGTAGGCGTTTGCCAAGTATGATGCTGTTTTGTTACCGTATGTTCTAGCGAGAGCAGCAGCGAGCCCCAAGATCATTCCAATTCCGAGCGCTATGAAGCTCAGCTCAAATGTAACGAGCAAGCCCTCTAATAGATAGCCTAGGTAATCTATCATTTCTCGTCAACAAATCTGTTTCTGCTTTCATGGTGCCCATAGAGCTCGGTTAGTCGGCTGAGGAATCTCTTCGTCCTTTCATTCACTGGGTTCGTGAAGAAATGCTCTGGAGAACCTCTCTCTACCACTGCACCTTCATCCATGAAGATCATCTCAGAAGCCACTGCTCTCGCGAAGCCCATTTCGTGAGTAAC
>CAYOZM010000021.1:0-16325 GCA_964408475.1 uncultured Candidatus Bathyarchaeia archaeon
CGATACAATGCGGAGGCATCACAGTCGCTCCGGGAGACATCGTTGTTGGAGATGCCGATGGAGTGGTCGTTATCCCCAAGCAGAAGTTAGGCGAGGCATTGAAACTGGCGCAGGAAATCGATCAGATCGAGAAGACTGAAGTGGTCGATCTGAGAACAGGAAGTGCGATGAGCGAAGTCATCAAGAAGTACGCCCGCGTCTAGCTAAGCCCCGAAATATGTCTCAATTCTTCTAAGTAACATGTGTCTCAGCTGCCGCTGATATAGTAAGCGGTTAATAGACTTAAACGCTGAGTAGTAGCAAGTTCATGTAGGCTATAGATGGCGATAGGTGAAGACGGTGACAGACAGAATATTGAGTAAAGATGAATTGAACGATATGCTCGTCGGAGTGGGAATCCTCGGAACTGGAGGCGGTGGAGACCCAGAGAGCTTTGGAAGACCTCTGGTGCATTGGGACATTAAGAAAGGTAGAGAGTACCGAATAATTGACCCGCAAGAGATTAATGATGATGCGTTCGTAGTGAGCGGAGGCTACGCTGGGTCGGTCAAGGCGTTCACATCCGTCCAGAAGATGCTTGAGGGATGGGAGTCTAGATTTGAACTTATGGAGGCTCTGAGAATTATGGAATCGACTAGCAATAGGAAAGTCGATTACGTTGTGCCTTTTGAACTAGGAGGAGCAAATACTCCAGTAATTCTCTCCCTGGCGGCTCGAGCGGGAATAGTCACAGTTGACGGAGATGGGCTCGGTCGAGCAGCCCCTGAAACCCAAATGTCATCTTTTCTAGGCCACGGGATCTCATTGACCCCCATGCCTTTTGTGGATCTAGAAGGAAACGTCATCGTGGTTAAGCATGCAGTTAAGCCAACGTACCCGGATGAACTTATGCGTGCAGCCATAGTGCTCAACGGTGGATCAGGCGCCAACACGCATTATCCGATGTCAGGAAAACAACTGAAGGAGAGCGTGGTTCCGAACACCATTTCACTATCGATTGAAGTCGGACGATCGGTTAGAGAAGCCTTGGACACCAACAAGGATCCCGTAGAAGCATTCATGCAAGCTGTCAAAGGAATAGAGATATTCCGCGGTGCAATCCAGACTATCCGCGGAGAAGATAGAGGCGGATTCTATCACGTTAAGGCCGTTGTGAAAGGTTTTGGAAAGTACAAGAGGAAGAGGATGGAGGTAGTCTTTAAGAACGAAACGATGATGGCTCACGTCGATAAGAGATTGGTCTCAGTGTTCCCGGACCTACTGTGTATGCTGGACCCGAAATCAGGACTAGGCGTAATGACGGCGAACCTACGCCCACGAACGAAAGTAATATTCGTCGGGTTTCCTGCACACGAGAGACTAAGAGAATGTCTCAAGACCGAGGTTGGACGGCAGGCGTTCGGAGCTGCTCGTTTCGGATATCCAAACGTCAAGTATCGTCCGATTGAAAGCTTGACTGGATAACTTACATTTCCTCTTTTTTCCTTTTGAGCTTCTATCGTATCGAGTGGAAATGGTTCAGTCTAGAACTGGCATCTAATACCAATTGTGGCTCGAAAAAGCATCGTAGGGGTCAAGAAAGAGCTGACATACTACGCTGAGGTTAACTCAACTTCTCGGTACCACTTCTTGGACGGACCCACTCTAGCCCGCATCCTCCAAGAGAAGCTCTTCGGCTCGTTCTCTATCGACTGAAGCGTCTTCTCGATCTTTGCCTTTATGTCCAGCTTGTCGGTCTCGCTCAACTGATCAAAGGAGTCCAGCAGTCCTATAATCTTCTTAAGATTTGTTGTTGCGGTGTAGTGAAGACCCCAGTCGTTTGCGAGAAGCTTCGATATGTGATGCAGATTTATTGTTTCTTTGTCGTTGTCGCCGATCTCATGTTCTCTCATAAGGACTACGACATCCTTGACATCCTTTTCTGCCAACTTGACGATCTGTAGCTTCTGAAGAAGAAGTTCAGCAAGCGGAATAGTGGGGCTATCCACTTCAAGCCTGTTCTTAAAGTCTATGTCGTGGGACATCTGGAGCTTGTCTAAGAAGACATCGATCACAATGTTCTGTGAAGGATGCAAGTAGATCTCCCTAAGCGAGTAGGCGGTCACCAGAGATGGAGGCCGCTTCGTGTAGCCCAGCTCTAGGAAAAGCTTCTCAATGTGACCTTTCTGCTTGCTATACCCTATAAAGTCCAGATCTGAAATACTCCTTCCAAGTCCTCTGTGAAGATACTCGTACTTGGGGCAGTGTACCCTGAAGGCGATCGCGCCAAGGAGCCTGAGTTTGACTCCCTTCTCTTCGGCCGCGTTCACGATCGAGGTCGCTTTATTCACGAAACTCGCGTCATTATTAAAGCTCATAGCCCTTCCTTACCAGCATGTCATTTATAAGCTGATTCTCGAGTAAGTAGGGAAGCTAATGTCAGGAAGTAGAGGGATAGGAAATGAGAATCTTTCATGCAACTGACCCTCATGGGAACGAGCTGATCTGGAAGAAGTACCTGAAAACCTCAGTTCACTACAAGGCAGATGTAATTATGCTCTTCGGAGACCTCACCGGAAAGGCGATCGTGCCGATAGTGAAGCGGGAGAGCGACTGGTACAGTGCCCCCTTCGGGAAGACTGAGAGATACTTCACCAAGGAAGAGGTTGACAAGAAGATTCAGAGTATACGTGAGGAAGGCTTCTACGCGATCGAGATGTCTGAGAGTCAGGCACGGGAGTGCCAGCAGGACGAGAAGAAGATGGATGCTCTATTTGAGAATGTGATGTGCGAGACGATAGATAGATGGTTGAGTATGGTCGAGGAGCAGGTTCCTAAAGGGATCAATGTAATCGTCAGCCCCGGCAACGATGACCACTTGGCAATTGACGGAGTGATAAAGAACCATGAAAGAGTCATATACCCGCTTAATAGGGTTGTGGATATTGACGACAAGTACAAGCTCATAAGCTGCGAGTGGGTAAACCCGACACCTTGGTTAACGCCACGAGAGTGCTCAGAAGAGGAGTTCATGAAGAAGCTAGACAAGGAGTTCAGTCGGGTGGACAGCTACGAGAACGTTCTGTGCAATTTCCATGCGCCGCCGTTCGGAACGACATTGGACATAGCTCCAAAACTCGACAAGAACTTGAAGCCGATAGCGCATTTCGGTAGCGTCGAGATGGAGAGTGTGGGAAGCAAATCCGTTAAGGAAGCGATAATGAAGTATCAGCCCCTGTTAGGGTTACATGGGCACGTACATGAGTGCTCAGCGCACCTCTACTTGGGAAGGACGCTGTGCGTTAACCCGGGATCTGACTATAGGAGAGGAATATTGAGAGGTTACGTTGTCGACCTGCCCTCACCCGACAATCCGAAGATGGAGTGCTGGAAAGTAGAGGGCTAAACATTCACCTTCCATTTCCTCTTTTTCCGAAAAAAGAGGGGATAGATAAGTTTCTACTCTGGAGGCAGTTGCCCGAATAGCTGACTAGGCAATATTCCTCTTGCTTGGTTCTTCTTGCCGTAGTATATGTATGTGAATGCTCCCCAGCCGTACACTATTCCGATAAGCAGTCCACTTGATACCGGGTTCGCCGGCAGCGTCGCCAGTAGGTAGAAGAACATGCCTGTCATGAATGCTCCGATAATAGACATCACAGGCCATCCGCCGATCTCGAGAAGTATCCCACCCTTGTATATGTCCGGTCTACTGAACGGAAGCTCGACCTCTGCCCAGTGATTCATCATGCGCGCTACACCGTACACGAAAGTTATGCCAAAGACTATAGCTGCTACGGTTCCAGGATCCCATCCAGCCAAGAAGAGCGTTATCAACGACCAGAAGAACCAGAACAGGGACCCCATATATGGGCTGTGGAACCTCGGGTGAACCTTAGCAAGCAACTCGGGTCCCATCCTGTCCATAGCTATAGCGAAGAGCGGTCTAGAAGTGTAATAGCAGTTACCCACCATGTCCGCGAAGTTGGACCATTGTGGGGAGAAACAAGCCAAGGCAGCCACAGCCGGTATGCCTGTCAGGACAGCTGAGTAGGCTGAGAGGTCCGTTGGCATGACGGTGTTTATCTTGAATTGAGCACTTATCTTCGGGTCGCCGATGCAAAAGTTGTACATCTGCCCGAAGGTTCCGTAGGTGTTTGTGAAGTTGTATGCGCTTACCGTATTGATTATCATCACGAAGACAGCGCTGCCGACCATGCTTAAAGGTATGCTCTGCCTAGGCCTTTCAACTTCACCTACAACTGGGGCGATCACGTAGGGCCACGTATTCACAACAGGAATTGTGAGCGAACCAGCAACCGCTCCCCAGCTCCACGGAACTGCCGCGAAACCGTTCGCCGTTGCAACGTTCACAACTTCATCGTATGCGCCTGCCCCGAAGACCGCATCCCACTTGCCTGGGAGGACCGCATGTGGCGTTGACGCATACAGTGCATTCACCAATAGTATGCCGAAGACTACGCCGGATCCCCAGAACGCATACCACCTAGCCATTATCCTTGGCCCAAGAATGTCGATGCTCACACCGATCAGTTGGAATAGGAATCCGATGCTCACTAGGAGCCAGACGTTAGCGGCCAATGCTTGGCCAGCAGCCATCAATCCAGGGTCCTTAGATAATCGTCCAGTAATAACAACCAGGGATGCGAGCTGACCTGCTGCCAAGAACGCGGTTATACCACGCTGCGTTGGGTTTGTAATAATAGACCTCCAAGCCTCAAGTAACCCTATCATTGGAGAGGTAGCCCGTGAGAGAGGAACGTATATCGACCCCGATCTTGGGGTTGCAACGTAGCACAGGGCCATCGCCAAGCATTCGAACATGACAATGAAGCCGCCCAAGAAGTAGATTACCGGAAGGTTGGTCCCCGGAAACCAGTTGGGCACGATCGTCATCAGATAGTAGTGCCAAGGCATGAAAGCAGATGTTGCGATCCCGAAGTAGATTGCAGTCCAGTATGGGATAGCTCTTGTGAGTCCAGAAGCTCGTCTTACGAACAGAAGTGGTCTCTCTTCAGTCATTTTCATAACCCTTTTAACGCGGAGTCTAGTTTGCTTCCGCGCAAGTCTTTCTTTCGCAAGTCGTCGTTTAAAAGATTTTCCACCATGAAGTTCCAACCGGAAAGTCAGGAATTACCAATTGTCTTTCATGCTTCCTGCGTGCCGAGTTTTACGCCTCTTCAGTTGTTTCTGAGAATTTTCCAGCAGTTCCCTTGAAACTTGATGTCTATACACCTGGCCCTCCCGCTGTCGACCGGCCTAGAACCAGATAATACCTTACATAGTCGTGGTAAATGGCTGTCAGTTCGTGATTAGCAAGATGGTTTCGTTACAGGTCAAGCCTCGCACAACTTTGTGCAGCTCGAAGGAAAGGACGTTCTGCTACGGTTTAGGCTCTACTATGTAAAATCGCCGAAGTCTCGTAGGTTTCTTAACTATCGTTATTCGCGCATAATCTACATTAAAGAGGTCGAAATAATGCTTAAGCTCCTTCTTCTTTCGTCGTCTTAGAACAATTCTATCGAAAAACCTCTCATACATACTACTGGCCTCTTCAAGTAGGTCCGGTCCGAGAGGCGATTCGGAAGGCTTCCCCTTGCCCTTCTTGATGGCGTGCACAAGGCTGTCAATTAGGTTTTGAACTGTCTCCTTTAGTCTAGGCTCATATCTTGCGAACTTCTCTGGATGCGTTTCACGGTAATTGCTGAGTTCCCTGTATATCTTGCGAGCGATCAATGCGGGCCCTGCAAACGACATTATGAGCACGGCAATAAGCGGTATGGCTACATAGCTCAATATAGTAGTCGTCCAAGCCAGACTCCCAGGTTGTCTTCCCCAGAAGAAGAATAGGCTGATTCCCACTAAGCCGATCATTATTGTGGACATTATTAGGCCGATTAACTTCAAGTAGGCTTGAATATTTGCCCACTTGAGAAGATGTAGTAGAGACTTTGGAAGCGCAGCCATGTCCACAAGAATCGTTCGGATCTCGTCCCAGTCATACCTGAAGCGCCACCCCAGATCTCCACGATCAACAGCTCTATCTACCCAAGCAATCTCTTCATAATGGTGTATTCTATAGGCGTCTATCATGAAGATTAGGCTCTTTAGAGTTTCGAGGTTCTTAACGTCGTAGATAACGCGCTCACTCTTCTTTTGAGCCATGAATCGCTATCCTTCCAGCAAGCTGCGAGTATTTTGAGGCCTTCGTCCTACATATGTCCTTCTTCTATAACATAGAGCCAAACAACTCGCGACAGCCTCAAAGGCTTTCCGACTAGGTCGGTGAACGGCTGCTCCATTCCGGACCGATTAACTTGCTCTATCGGTTGGAATCTAGCTGAACTGAAGGCTTCCGGCTGACTGGAGCTTTTAGGCATTGAAATCTTAGACGAGCCTGAGCGCTTACAACAGCTACTCGATCGCAAATTTTTTTAGTTCCAGACTGTTCCCGGAGGAAGTGACAACGGATTTTTTAAACACAAGGGCCCAATCTAGTCAATGAGGTTTTGGAAACGGAGGAGAAGACATGGATAAGAGAGAGCTTTGTGAAGGTATTGCTGCGATCGTTGGCACTGATAATGTAACTGACCTAGATTTCGATTTACACGCTTACAGCAGAGATCTCAGCCCAGCAAGAGGAAGAGTGCCTTCAATGGTAGCGAGGCCGAGATCGAGCAGTGAGGTTTCAGCGATAATGCGTTTTGCAAATCGGAACAGCCTCCCGGTCTATGTGAGAGGAGGAGGAAGTTCACACTGGGCAGCTTGGCTTCCAGTTCACGGGGGTTTACTTCTTGACATGTATGCTATGGAAGATGTTCTTGAGATCGACGACAAGAATTTGACTGCGACTGTTCAATGCGGCTGCACTTGGTACAAACTTGATGGAGAGCTTAGAAAGAAAGGGCTGACCTATCTCTCAAGCGAGATGGGTGGACCAGCCATGACAGTGGGAGGGAGCATAATAAAGGCTGGAGGAGGGCCGTACGGCACAACCAAGTTCGGCCTTCACGGCCAATGCGATGTTCTCGGTTTGGAGTTTGTGCTACCGACAGGCGAGATAGTGAGAACCGGTTCTGGAGCGTATCTCGGTGTTCCGCAGTTCAGAAGGTACGGGATTGGCCCCGATTTGACTGGCTTGCTCATCGGGTCCGAGGGCACGCTGGGGATTCTTACCGAAGCAACTCTGCAGGTGAGGCCTATCCCTGAAGCAGACGACTATCTCTCTTTCACTTTCAACGACTGGAACAATGTTATGGAAGTGGGAGATGCTATTACGAGAACGTTTGGAGATGAGATCGCTTACGCCTTCGAGGCAAGCGAAGAATCCAGTGCCTTAGGAACGGTTACCGTGCGAGTTCAATTGTATGGCTACGATAGAGAAATGCTGGAATACAGAAGGAGAAAGCTGAGAGAAATCTGCGACAAACAGAAAGGGAAAGAGGTAGATGCGTCGATATCTCAAGAGTTCTTTACCCGGGTGACTAAGGGTCTGAAGGGCTTATTTGATCAAGGCGTATGGCATTTCACGGGTTGCGGATTAATCCCGATAAGAAGGCTTCCGGAATTCAATGGGGTTTGGCGCGAAATAGTTGCTCGAAAGTACAAGTTTCCAAGGTGCACGTTTGGAGCTTGGACATTTCCTAGGGGATGGACTGTCTATGCACATTTGAGATACATCGAGCCAGATGAACTCGAGACCATTCTAACGATCTCAAATGAAATGAACAGTAGGTTCATGGAGATGGGAATTGTTCCATTTGGAATAGGAGGTCCTGACGGCGCCCTACCTTTCATTCGAGGTCGATTAGGGTCTTATTATGAACTGCTGAGATCGGTGAAGAAGGCATTAGACCCTAATGACATTCTACAGCCAGGCATATTGGTGGAGTAGGTGTCTGATGACTCATTTGTCTTCATACGCTCAGGAGATTATGAAATGCGGTAGATGTGGCTATTGCCTAGGCGGATACATAGCTGAAACCTGCCCTGCGAGATATGTCATAGGCTTCGAGTCCGGTGCAGCTAAAGGCAGAATACTCGCAGCAAGAGCGATGCTTGAAGGAAGATTAGAATATTCGCCAAAGCTTGTTCAGCGAGTCTACACCTGCTTCCTATGCGGTGCTTGCAAGACGAAATGTGAAGACGCTGCAAGAATAGATACTGTCGAGATTATAAGAGCGATGAGGGCTGAAGTCTACAACCGAGGGATGAATATCCCCGATGGAGTCGAGAAACTCGGAAACGCTGTGGAGACCAGACACAACATCTTCGCTAGCGCCCCCGAAAAGAGAACCGCTTGGATAACTAGAGACATCAATGTTGATCAGAACGCCGAGCTGCTATATTTCCCGGGATGTGTGACCTCGCTCAGATTTCCGGAGATAGCAGAGTCGACAGCTCGGATTTTGAACAGAATCCGCGTGGGTTTCTCTACTTTGGGGGCGAGTGAATGGTGCTGCGGAAACCCTCTCCTCTCAACTGGTCAATATGAGCTGGCTAGAGAGATGGCGAGGCATAACGTTGAAGAAATAAAGAGAAGAAGAACCAAGCATGTACTTGTATCTTGCCCTGGTTGTTACAAGACGCTCAGCAAGGAGTACCCGAAACTGCTCGGTTTCGCTGAAATTCCATTTGACGTCATTCATACTTCGCAGCTATTTCACCGTCTAGCCGGGGAAGGGAGGATGGTGTTTAGAGGAATGCCCAAGGAAGTTCTAACATACCACGACCCATGTGAGCTAGGTAGATTGTCCGGCGTATATGAACAGCCAAGAGAGTTGATCCAACGGATTCCAGGAATAAAGCTCGTCGAGATGGATAGAAATCGTGAAATGGCTTGGTGCTGTGGCGGGGGAGGAGGAGTGAAGATAGTCTATCCCAGCCAAGCTTCCAAAGTCGCGGTGGCCAGATTGAAAGAAGCCGAATCTTGCGGGGCCACGGGCATAGTGTCCAGTTGCCCCACATGCAAATGGAATCTCAAAGAGAACTTAGAGACTGCTGGCTCCAGATTGGAGGTAGTAGATCTATCTGAGCTTCTGTACTCGTCGCTCACAGGATGAATTAAACTCTGAGGGCATAAAAAATGCCTAGGATCGGTCAATACTGGGTCTCGACAGAGCTCTACTACACGACCGAGCATACTTGGGCTAGAATACAGGAAAACGGGACGGTCAAGGTTGGAGTGGATGATTTCGCGAGTAAGATTGCTGGAAAGATCTTGTTCGTCGAAATGCTTGAGATAGGCAAGGAGGTTGAGTATATGAAGCCTTTTGGAGAGATTGAGACTTCAAAATGGATCGGTGAGCTTTACTCTCCATTGACTGGGAGAATTGTTGCTTTGAATAAAGAAGTCCTTGAAAAGCCTCAGCTGATGAACGAAGACCCTTACGGCGCCGGTTGGCTAATCGAAATCCAACCCGTGAAAGTGAATGAAGAGATCCCGAAGCTACTTCATGGAGAAAAAGCAGTTGAATGGTTGAAGAAAGAAATTGAGGCGAGAAAGAAGAAATAGGTTTGAAGCTCGACCTTTCAGCCAACTCTTACAGCATTCGGCGCTATAGCTGTATCACCGGATTCCGGAGAGTACCTATTTTCTCGATGGTTATCTCTACAATATCTCCATGTTTTAGCGAGAAATCGTCTGGCGGAACGATTCCCGTTCCAGTTAGACATAATGTGCTCATAGGCACAGGATTGTCTCGACAAAGATATGAACACAACTCCTCTACAGTGCGTTTCATTCTTGACGTATTTGTCTTCCCGTCGAAGATCAACTCGTTTTTTCTAAAGATCTTGCATTCAATGTCAAGGTCTCTCGGATTCCTTATCTCCTCAGGTGTCGTTATGACCGGCCCGAATGCGCAACATCCCTTGTATATCTTAGCTTGAGTAAGATAGAGCGGGTTTTCGCCTTCTATATCCCTTGCTGAAACATCGTTGCCGATGGTGTATCCTACTATCTCGTTGCGCATACCTACAATGAATGTTAACTCCGGTTCTGGAACGGTCCACTTGGAATCACTTCTTATACATATCGGTTCGTTTGGACCTGCGCATCTGCTGGCTGTCGCCTTGAAGAACACCTCAGGCCTTATCGCTTCATACGCCTTGTCATAGATTCCTTTAATCGTCGTTTCCGTTTCTCTAGCCTGCTTGCTCCTAACGTAGGTCACGCCGCAACCCCAAACCTCAGGTGGTTGATAAGGCATGCGAAGACAAGCACGCTCAACTGCAGGAGAGCGTGCTAAAGAATCATATTGATATGTTTTCAAAGTACTCTTCTGAATCAACGATGAAACGAAACTTTCCACGGACATATTGCGTGCGCAAGATTCCTTCAAGATCTCAAAGAACGACGAGAGTTTTCGATCCACACCTGTAAGGTCATGAATCACGCCATCTTCTGCCACACCCGCCCGAACACCTTCATTCAATGTTTCGAATTGAACTATCCTCGTAGGTTTCCCCTCTCACTCAAATGCCTCGAAGGTAGATCTTGATATTGAAGAAGTATTAAATCGCTTTGAGGGCATTAGACCTGAACGTAAGGTACAAGTCTTGACTCGTAAGTATAATGTGATCGTTATAGGCGGCGGAGTGGCCGGAGTCAACGCTGCGATAGAGGCAAAATCGGCTCGCCCATCTTCTTCGGTCGCCTTGGTAGCTGATGAAAACACAGTATATCCAAGACCATCGTTGACAGCTGCAATATCAGGACTTGTCAAGTCTGTTGATGATGTCGCTATATACTCGCGAAGCAGCTTGAAAGCGCTCGGAGTCAACGCTCTCTTCTCTACAAAAGCCATTTCATTAGATTCTGACAGCAGAACAATTACGTTAAAGGATTCAAGCGGAGAGAAGACCTTCGATTATAGGAACCTAGTCTTGGCTACTGGAAGCATACCCGCAGTGCCTTCAGTTCCCGGTCTCGCTCTTAACGGTGTCTTCTCGATCAAATGGATTGAGGATTCACTGCGTCTTTCAAGTTTCGCCAGACCTGGTATGACAGCCTGCGTCGTTGGCGCTGGATTTATCGGCCTGGAGGCAGCGCAGGCCTTGTCTCAACGCAGCCTCAAAGTGACATTGATTGAGATGCGGTCGAGAATCCTGTCTGAGCTTCTGGAGCCTGAACTTTCTACAAGAGTCGAGAACCAAGTTGAAAGATTCGGTCTGGAAGTTTTGACTGGTTCAATGTTGAAAAGCATTCATGGTGGAAGTCGCGTGAAGTACGTCTATGTGAACGACAGACGAGTAAGGACTGATCTAGTCGTATTCGCAACGGGAGTCAGACCAAATGTGGAATTGGCGCTGAAAGGCAGATTGAAGTTGGGAACTACGGGAGCGATCGCCACGGACAATAGCCTAAAGACCAATGTGGAGTCAGTTTATGCAGCTGGAGATTGCGCGGAGACTCTTGATTCAGTTACTCGGAAAGTCTTGTATAGACCCCTCGGAACCGTAGCCGCTAGGTCGGGAGAAATAGCCGGCTCAAACGCGGCTGGAAAGCGGAGGGAATATGTTGGATATCTAAGGCGGCAGTACGATAGAATATTCGGGATCGAGATAGTAAGTATGGGTTTGAGCACTCGGCAGGCGAGAAGTCAAGGAATTGAGGCAGAATCGGTTCCGATCCAGCCGCCCCATCCTCTTGATCCAGCATTCTCAATTTTGAAGCCAAGTGAAGCGCTGCTGAACGCGGTTATTGAGAAGAAGAGTCAGAGGATAATAGGATGGCAAGCAGTCGGCAAGCCTATCCGCACATCATGGTACTCCCAGTTTCTGGAAGAGTTGATTGAGAGACAGGAAAAGCTCAGCTCGATCCAAGACATAGGACTGAGAGTAAGAGAGTAGGAATATGAGAAAAGATAGAGGAAGTCCCGAGATCTCACTTCTTTGAACTGGGCTTAGGCAGCCTATTCATCTTTCGAAGTTGTTCGGCCGAATCTTTCAGTCCAACCTTGATTAGCGTCTTCTCGTAGGGCCAGCTTGTCTTTCTATCCCACTCGTGAAGAGCATAGTATCTATCGAGCATACCGTTGAGCTCCTCCCTCGAATTCATGAGCCCTTTACCCGGTCCAGTTGGAGACGGCTCATTCATCAGCCTCCAAGGTAGGTCATCATACTTTCTATCGATTCCCTCTCGGACATTGAAGCATTTTTCAAGCGTTAGTATGCGCCTTCCACTTAGCATCATCTCTTTCTCGTTAAAGCGCATACCGGTAGCTGCCGAGAACATCTCCGCCATATTCTTCGGGTTCACAGCGTAGGCTGCCGTGGAGCTGAAAGCGCAGAACCCTAATGAGTCTGTTACAGCGTAGCAGTCTTCATGCCACCTGACGATTTCAGGGCGGTATTCGGTTCGATAAGGTGTCGCCCACTTCTCGTCACCTGTTATCTTCTTTATTAAAGCAAGCCGTGTAGGAGTACCGCCGAATTCAGCGAGCACCTCGGTATGCAGATGATCTGGACCTCTCGGATTGACCGCGAATGCAAGAGCGTAACCCTTGGCTGATCTGGTTTCCACATCCGATTGCTCCATTCCCTTTGAGTTGTAGATTGCCCATTTCCAAGATCCCTTCCCGACTTTGTGTGACGCTCGCATCGTTCCTTCAGCCAGCATGTTTCCAAGTTTTCCTTTCCTGTAGGCGATCTTTTCAATCGTTGCAATCAAGGCGTCAGGATTGCCGAATTTCAGATCTATGCCGTCTGTGTCTGTTTTTCCAAGGACTCCTCTCTCATAGGACTCCATAGCCCATTGGATCGTAACGCCAGTGGATATCGTGTCAAGCCCCAGTATGTTGCACAGTTCACCAGCCTTTATAACCACGCCAGTGTCGAAGTTCCCGGTTCCACCTCCGAGAGATGCTGAAGTTTCATATTCAGGCCCTCCACCCGAAGCACCTGCGAAAGGTCCTGTCTTCACGCTGCAGTATCTGTGGCATGAGACAGTACAACTGAAACAACCAACGCGTCTGTCTAGGTATCCTTGTTCAACGAGACATTCTCCGGAAAGCGGATAGACAGTGTCAGCTTTCCCAACTTTGAAGTTGTATGAAGGAAAAGAACCGAGCTCATTGATAACTTCCATTCCACCAGCAGTACCTGTCTTGTATAGCTTTATCCCTTCAGGGTCCTTAGAGAAACCGATTCGCGCTGCCAGCGCAACCTCATTGAACTTATCTTGATCGGCGAGTTTCAGTTCACCTGTGCCTCTCACCGCGATAGCCTTAAGTCTCTTTGATCCCATGACAGCGCCTGCTCCCCCTCGCCCAGCCGCATGATATACCGAATTCATGACCGAAGCAAATCTAACGAGGTTCTCTCCAGCAGGACCTATACATGCAACTTTGGCTTCCGGCTCATCGTTTTCACGTTTTATAGTTTCATCCGTCTCCCTCACGTTCAAGCCCCAGAGCTGCTTAGCATCACGCAGTTCCACGTTGTCGTCGTCAATCCATAGGTAAACGGGTTTTGGGGATCTCTGGTATACAATAATATGGTTATAGCCCGCGAACTTCACCTCAGCCCCCCAATGGCCGCCCATGTTCGTTTTTAGGTACAGGTTTGTGAGCGCCCCCTTGCAGGTTATAGTGGTTCTGCCGGAGGAGGGAGCTGTCGTACCTGTCAGTGCGCCGGTTCCGAAAATCAAAACGTTCTCAGGACTGAAGCAGTCTATCCCAGGTTTCCGAATGAGGTCCCAGAGCAGTTTCGCATTTATGCCTCTACCGCCCAAGAATTGAAACACCAGTTTCTGCCCCAAGTCATCTTTCCATATCTTCCTCTTGGCTAAGTCAACGTGGAGGATCTTGCCAGCCCGTGCGTACATCTTCAGCTTCCTCGTGAGAATAGTGCGGAGAGAGCTTCGACTCGCCTCTCCAGAGATTTCCATTTCTTCTGCATATACGGTCGCTCCAAGTCAAGATATCTTATCGCGCCAGGCATACAGACTTCTGCGCATGCAGGTTTGCCGTCACAAAGGTCGCATTTCACCGCGACTCCTTTCTGGACGTTGATCGCTCCGAATGGACACGCCCATACGCACTCCTTACAAGCTATACATTTTTCACGATCAACTACGGGAGCCCCAGTTTTCTGGTGTCGTGAAATAGCTTTCATTGGGCAGACGACCATGCAGGGGGCCGGATCGCATTGTTCACAAATGATCGGAACACCTAAACAGATGCTTTCTTTCTTCGGGACCCATATGCGAGTCTTGTTCAGACTGAAAACTTTCTCTTTAGCCGCTGAACATGCAACCATGCAAGCTCTGCACGCAGTGCATGTCTCTAGATCAAGAAACAAAACTTTCTGAGTCAAATACGCTACTCCATCTCCTTGATAGAGCAGTTGCTGAAGCGATTTATCATATAAAGTTTGTTAGATGTCGTGGAGCTTCGTAAACATGCAGTAGAATAGGATGGCCCTTGCTTTTTACTATTGCCATAGGTTGCGCGGACCTGTCACTAAGCATCGCTTGCTGAGGGCTCTAGAAGCCGCGCAGCTGATTTCGAATATATGCTTCTCCTTGGTTATGGCATTGAGTATATGCCGAATTTCGGAGTAATGTCCCGGCCAACCTTCTCGTTTCAAAATATTTAGAGCACGTGATATTTCTGATAGACATCGCGTAGATGGGCGCCTTTCTTCAACTCTTCTCTCGTCTTGTTCTCGGCGCCGACTTTCTCAAGGGCCTTCTCGACGACTTGAGATTCTACTGCCCGCGGGATTACGACAACGCCGTCTATATCTCCGAAGACTATCTCCCCCGGGTTAACCAGAACGCCACCGCATTCGAGCGGCACATTATAGTTTATCACCACGCTTCTTCCGTAGGAGTTGACGGGCTTCACTCCTCTGGCGAAAACAGGAAACTTCATCTTAACAATCCTTTTGACATCTCGAGTATAGCCGTCGATAACAGCTCCACTTGCACCTCTCGCCTTAGCGGCAGTAGACAATAGTTCCCCCCAGAAGCATGTCCTTTTGGACTTGTTAGTAGAAGCGACCAAGACGTCATTTGGCTTTAAGCTGTCAACAGACTCTATCTCTAGAAGATAGGGATCCGTTGGCTCATGGTATACGTCGACCGATAGCACGGTTAGGGCTCTTCCGACTAAGACAGCTTCCGGGAAGAGAGGCCTTATCTCAGCTTCCATAGCTTGATTCTTAAAGCCGACTCTATCAAGAATATCTGAGATGACAGATGAGTAGAGCCTCTCTCTCATCACCTTGAACATTTCAAAATCAGTTGATAACTTCATTTCACTACCACATCCTCACATGGCAACAAGGCCGCTTGTTCGCAGACATGGTTGACGAGCACGCATGACGCACCTGTACTTCAGCTAAGGATTTAGACCAAATAGGTCTTCCTTAAGAATGAGCGTAGCGTCCGCCAGTTTCCACGGCCAGCCTTAAGTTCGGCGGTATCGGAAACAGGATAGGCAGATTCACCCCATGGGAAACGTATTCTTCGATTCTCTCTATGATTCCTTGCGGCTTTCCGTATGCAGCGAACGTCTTGACTAACTCGTCTGACACGTACTTTGAGGCCTCGGCCATACCTTCCTTCTCGAGTACACCACGTATTCTCAAGGCTTCAGAAGGATCTACATTGCTCATTTTAAGGACCTCTTCACTTGCGTAGGAAACCATGAACGAAACGAAGCCTCGTACGACCTTGCTTGGGGGTCTATCTTTCTCCGAAGGGGCGCATGCAATATAGCATGCCACATCAATCTCAGATAGACTCCTATCTGCTCTCTTTGCTCCGATTTTCAAGTTCTCGACAGCGTATTTTGCGTAAAGCACGGGACTTCCCGCAGAGAATAGGACTCCGTCACCTATTTCCCCAGCTAGCTGCAGCATTTTGGGCCCCATAGCGGCTAGGTAGATTGGGATCCTTCTCCTTAAAGGTCTGAATCGGCCGACAAGGTCAAAGTAAGGGTTAGCGCCGAACCTCACTTTATTAACCTCTATGACCGAGCCTCGATATGTAGTCTCTTTCTCAGCTAGCAGTCGTCGAACAAGGTCAACACTTTCTCTCATCGTTTGAAGCGGTCTCTTGACTTCAATCCCCATCTGCTGAAGGAGAGGTATCACGCCTGTTCCAAGGGCGAGAATACTTCTTCCGTTCGACAGTTCGTCAATTGTTGCCATCGTCTCGGCTATTAGTACTGGGTGCCTGGTATACGGATTGATGACCCCGACCCCAAGCTTAACTTTCTTCGTCGCGAAGGCAAAACACGCCAGGGGAGAAACAGCGTCCCTAAGGAAGTAGTCTTCTGCAATCCAAACAGAATCAAATCCTCTCTTTTCAGCTA
>CAYOZM010000022.1:0-16224 GCA_964408475.1 uncultured Candidatus Bathyarchaeia archaeon
AAGACCTTGAGCTTACGAGCGTGGACCTCCTGTCAAAGCTCGGGCAATAGGTTCCTTAGGGAATAATTTATTTTGATTTCAAGTCAGATTCGACCTCAATGTTTCTGACCTGTTCAATGTAGAGTCGAACCAGCCACTTCACTTTATTGAATGTGACCGACCGTATTTGATCTCAGCAATCTGTGCTCTATCACCGCTTCCAGCGAGTGTGAGAGACGCCAAACTGAGGAGATAGGATTATAACGATGTGAAGTGGCGATTTCCTCCGCAAATCCCCTCTTTTTTCTGTTTGCCAAGCGGAAGACTAAGGGGTGAAGTAGCGTTTGTTTTCTCTGATACTCCGAAAATCCATATGCGCCAATAGTAGCACCAGCGATCACAGCGGCCCCACTAACAGCATACTTCAAGAATGGGGGAACAGTTCTAGAAGCTGAAGGAGACCATGTTTGATGGACCACATACAATTAGAAAATTAAGTGAATCCAGCCACTTTGTTCAAGTGACTGAGGGTTCACTTAGTTGACTCTCAAAGTCACTTCGAGACACGGTTCAAGCATAGATACATCATAGTCCTGTCTCTTCGGCTCACTTACCAGTAATATTCCTTCTTAACAGGTAACCAACTGCGGAAATAGAACAATACGTTACCTAATATCGCTAGGCACAACGCCAATACAAACAGTACTGTCAAATTCTTGAGTAGGAACATTACTGGAATAGATATTGTTACCAGAAAGCTGCCTACAAGCAAATACCTGTTGATGATCCGCCATCTAGGTAGGCTTTCTGGAAAGATTGGAATTATCGGTTTTGGCGAACGCATGCACGTTACGACATTTAGAAGGTGAAGCTCGAACAATGCTCTTAAAAACATAATCATCCCAAGATCTAAAATGGCTAGAGCAATTTGTGATAATAATGCACTCGGATCGCCTAAACCTGTAAGAACCACCAAGATTCCGGTGAAGGCGAAGCCCGCCATTAGCCCGCATGCGGTCTGAAGGCCGTTGACGAAAGAAACGCTACTTGTATGGTCATATTCAACAGCTTTTTCCTCACTCATTTCCTCACCCCATCTTTCCAAACAATGCAAATTGCTGAGGATATTTGAGTGATCAGGCGTATAAAATAACTATTTTCTCGAATCGTAGTTAGGAAAAATTTTTGTGAAGATGACCAATCATAAAGAGGTCTGACTTCTTTAGCTTGAGGTAGCTAAAACGGTGGAAGAAGCCAAAGAGCTCATAGAACAAGGCTTTGAGTATGTCTTCGCGGGTGAGAGGATCTTTGGAGGCGCGGTCGGGAGGTGCGTAAACACTGGATTCTGGGGGCAGAGGCGTAGGTTAGCCTTGAAGCTTCAGAACCCTAGGCTGCTGCAGATAACGTTCCATACGCTTCGCCATTGGAAGGCTACCACAGAGTACCATAGGACCAGAGATATCCTGTACGTGAAGCAGCTTCTAGGCCATAAGCGGATTGAAAACACTATGCTGTATACGCAGCTCATAAGCTTCGAGAGCGATGAATACGCGTCAGCCGTAGCCACGAACCTTGAGGAAGCAAGGAAGCTTGTGGAAGCAGGATTCGAATACGTCATAGATATCGAAGGCGCCAACTTGTTCAGGAAACGGAAGTAGCTGAAGACTGCAGTGATAAGCGGAAAAGTGAAGGGATAGGATTATATAATGGGCTCAAGATTCCAATTTAGCACTCCGAACTCTGAGTGGAAGAATAGTATGCTTTCGCTGTTGGAGTCGAGGATTTTCTGTCATATGATTACGCTAGTTTCTACTGTTTTTTGAAGGGAACTTCAATGTCTGTTCGCAAGTATTTTATTGACGACAGCTCGAAGAAGACGCAGATTGACGAGTTTCTGGCTGAGGAATTGAAGAAAGCCGGTTATAGCCGTGTTGAATTGACTAAGACTCCGCTTGGGACCAGGGTTGTTATCTACGCAGCGAAGCCTGGGATAGTTATCGGTCGGCGGGGTCAAAGCATTAGAGATTTGACTCGGATTTTCGAGGAGAGATTCGGTATAGAGAACCCTCAGATCTCTGTTGCAGCCATAGAGATCCCTGAGCTTGATGCGAAGGTTGTCGCTTCTCAAGTTGCGATGGCTCTTCAGAGAGGCGTTCATTTTAGGAGGGCTGCTTATTGGGCTGTCCAGAGGGTTATGAGCGCCGGTGCTTTAGGCATTGAGATAACGATCCGTGGCAAGTTGTCTACAGAAAGGGCGAGATGCGAGAGGTTCAGGGCGGGTTATCTTCCAAGGGTCGGAGATCCAATTCAGAAGCAGTTGAAGCGAGCTGTGGTCTTCACGCAGTTGAAGCCCGGCGTGTTCGGGGTGAATGTGAAGATTCTTCCGCCGGACGCTGAATTTCCAGATAAACCCTCGATTAGAGAGGCAAGAGTTGCTGAGGCTGAAGCTTCTGAAGAGAAAGAGGAGATCAAGGTTGCCGATACTGAGGAAGCGTGAGATAAGGCAGATGATGCCTGAGGAAAGGAAGAAGAAGTTGAACGAGCTACGAACAGAGCTTGTTCACTTAAGGACGACAGTCGCCGCAGGAGGTACGATCGAAAATCCAGCGAGGATACGTGAGATACGGAGAACAATAGCAAGAATCTTGACAATCGAGAATGAGCAGAAGAAGAGAGAGGTCTTGGAGAAATGAGTTCGATAACATCTCAAAACCTATTGAAACACGAGATCATAGGGCTGGATACGAGAGTTGCCGGAAGTACGAACAAGCAGCTCGTCGGGCTCAAGGGAAGGATCATAGACGAGACGAGGAATACTATCACGATTCTCGACGGAAAACGTAAGCAGATTGTGCCGAAGGATGTAGCGGTCCTACGAATTCGCCTCCCCGACGGAACATGGATTGAAGTCGACGGGAAGAAGCTTGTTGGGAGGCCTGAAGACAGAGTGAAGATGAGGTTGAAGAGATGGTAGTTCGTAACATAGGCATCGACGTCAAGGTTCCTAGAAAGAGCTGCGACGACCGTCACTGCCCTTTTCACGGGGCTCTACCCGTAAGAGGGAAAGTTCTGGAAGGAACTGTGTCGAGCAGCAAGATGACCCGAGCTGTTACTGTCGAGAGAGAATACTTCCACTACGTGAAGAAGTATATGCGGTATGAAAGGAGGAGGAGCAAGATAATGGCGCATAATCCTCCCTGCATAGATGCGAAGGAAGGGGACAAAGTGAAAATCATGGAGTGCAGACCCCTCAGCAAAGAGATAGCTTTCGTCGTAGTTGAGAAGACTGGGAAAGAGGAGTGAAGACATAAGAGAGTTGATTTAATATGCCTGCCCCTAGAACTCGAGCGGTCTCTGCGAGAGGGATGATCGAATACAGACCTCATATAGCAAGAGGCCTTCCAGCAGGGACGAAACTCTTCTGCTCAGACAACACTGGAGCGAAGATACTTCGTTTAATCAACGTCTTCGGCTACAGGGGCAGACTGCGAAGACTACCGTCAGCTTGCATTGGAGATATGATCATGGTTTCTGTCACTAAAGGCTCCCCTGACTTGAGAAGACAGATGTTCCCAGCAGTCGTCATTAGGCAACGCAGACCTTTCAAGAGGCCTGAGGGCATCAGAGTTCAGTTCGAAGACAACGCTGCCGTCATAATGACTCCTGAGGGCGAGTTGAAGGGAACTGAGATACGTGGACCCGTAGCTCGGGAAGCAGCGGAAAGGTGGCCTAGAGTAGCAAATCTAGCGAGCATAATAGTCTAGGTGAAATTGGATGGCGCATCGCAAAGGAACATTGAAACCGGGGAAGCAGAGGAAGCTCGTTCTCACTGCGCCGAGCCATATTAGGCGTAAATTACTGACTGCACCACTATCTTCTGGGCTTCGTGAAAGATATGGAGTCAGATCATTCCCAGTGAGGAAAGGCGATACGGTCAAGATACTCAGAGGAGACTTCGCTGGAATAGAGGGAAAGATATCAGAAATCAATACTGAGCAGGATAGACTATTCGTCGAAGGCGTCACTAGAGAGAAGGTCTCGGGGACATCGACCAAGGTTTCAGTCCACGCCTCCAAGGTTATGATTACGAATCTGAACCTCGACGATAAATGGCGCGCTCAGTCTCTGGAGAAAAGGAAGCGAACGCGTGAGGCGGAGACCACTGCGGAGAAGAAGGAGGCCTAATTGTCTTGGGTAAGAAAGGTGGGGTTAGACATCTAAAGAGGATGCCGGCGCCCGCTTTCTGGCCGTCGCATAGGAAAGAGTTCCAGTGGGCTCCAAAACCGATCGCCGGCCCTCACCCAGCTGAGAAATGTCTCCCGCTGATATTGATCGTTAGGGACATACTCCACTATGCGAAGAATGCGCGTGAAGCCAAGACAATACTCTCAGAAGGCAGGATCAAGGTCGACGGGAAAGTCAGAAGAGAACCAAAGTATCCAGTTGGGCTTATGGATGTAATCGAGGTTCCTGACGCTAAATCCATCTTCAGAATCCTCCCATCGCCACGACAAGGCTTAGATCTAGTTAAGATACCGAAAGAGGAGTCGTCCTTCAAATTGTGCAGAATCGAGAATATGACAACAGTTCTTGGAGGAGATATTCAACTCAACCTCCATGACGGCAGGAATATCTTCATCAAATCGAAAGATTTCCGCAGCTCTGCGGAGAACTCGTTTGAGACTCTAGATACAATTCAATTAGCGTTGAAAGATCAAAAGATCTTGAAGCGATTGAAGTTCGGGGAAGGATCTTACGCGGTCGTAACCTCGGGTAGAAACATAGGAAGATCCGGGAAGATCGCTAGGTTTGAGGAGGCCACCTCGACGAGGCCTGGGATAGTGACCATCGAGGATTCTCAGGGCGGAACATTCCAGACGACAGCTGAGTACGTATTCGTCGTCGGCGATGAGAAGCCGCTGATAACTCTGAGCGGAGGGTGACTAGATGTCTGTTGAAGAACAGGTTGAAGAGGTCGAGGAGAATCCTATGAGAACATTGAGGATTGGGAAGGTTACAGTGAACATTGGCGTAGGAAAATCTGGAGAGCCGCTTGAGAAGGCTAAGAAAGTACTGATGGAGATAGCTGAGCAGAAGCCCTGTCCTCGAAGGTCTAGGAGAACTATAAAGGATTGGGGAGTGAGAAAAGGCGAACCTATTGGGTGTATGGTTTCACTCAGAGGAGAGAAAGCGAAGGAGTTCTTGAAGAGAGCTCTTGAAGCCGTTGGAAATAAGCTCCGGGAATCCAGTTTCGACGGTCTCGGCAACATCTCATTCGGAATTAAAGAGCACATTGAGATCCCTGGCACGAAGTACATACCTGAACTCGGCATATTCGGGATGGATGTGACTGTAACTCTCGAGAGGTCTGGTTACAGGGTCAAGCGGAGGGCTCTCCGCCTATCGAAAGTCGGGAAGGGGCATCTGATAACCGGAGATGAGGCGAAGAGGTTCATCGTCGAGAACTTCAGAGCACAGATAGTCGGAGGTTAATTGAGAGTGACCAAACGGAAGCCCAAGAAGGCTAGGAAGTTCGGTAAAGGGAGCAGACCTTGCCGCCGATGCGGCCAATATGGCCCTGTGATAAGGAAGTACGGTCTTGATCTATGCAGACAATGCTTCAGGGAGCTTGCGAGATCTCTAGGTTTCAAGAAGTACGCTTGAGGTGTCATAACATGACTCTAATGGACGTATTGTCGAATGCTCTCTCAACGATACTTAACAATGAGATGCGACATAAACGTGAGTGCGTAGTCTGGCCAGCATCAAAACTGTTGGGAAACGTACTTCGCGTTATGCAGAAGAACGGGTTTGTAGGGGAATTCGAGTTCATAGATGATGGAAGAGCTGGAAAATTCAAAGTCCAACTTCTCGGTAGGATAAACAAGTGCAACGCTATCAAACCCAGATACTCCGTCCAGGTGAAAGAATTAGAGTTCTGGGAGAAGAGATATCTTCCTTCAAGGGAAGTAGGAACTTTGATTCTCACAACCCCGGGAGGCATCGTCTCCCATAAGGATGCTAAAGAAAAGAAGATTGGGGGAAGACTTCTAGCGTACGTCTATTGAAGGCGGAGACAGAGGATGGAAGACGTAATTGAAGAACGCACAATTTCTATCCCGGAAGGAGTCACCCTCGAGGTTCACGGACGAGAGGTTAAGGTTAAGGGTCCGAAAGGTTCGCTTTCAGAGAACCTCTCCCATCTTCCAGTTGAGATATCGATCAGAGATGGGACCGTAGTAGTTTTAGCGAAATGGCCTAAGAAGAGGGAGGCTGCCAAGGTCGGAACCGCTGCGGCTCACGTAAGAAATATGATTAAGGGTGTAACGAAAGGCTTCAAGTGCAAGCTCAAAGTTGTCTACGCGCATTTCCCAATCACAGTGAAGGTCAATGAGAAACAGAAGAAAGTTCTCATCGAGAATTTCATTGGAGAGAAAACGCCGAGAGTTGCAACCGTGGTTGGAGAGGCGAAAGTGAAGGTTTCAGGCGACGAGTTGATAGTTGAAGGCATCGATATTCAAGACGTAACTCAAACCGCTGCGAACATCGAAGCTTCAACGAAAATCAAGGAGAAAGATCAAAGGGTCTTCCTAGACGGCATCTTCGTCTTCGAGAGGAGTGAGGGAATGTAGTTGAGCCAGAGAAAGAAGCTCACCAGGATGAGGAATGCCTTGAGATCAAGGAAGCCCAAATTCATTCGGCAAGAGAGTTGGCGCTACAAGAGAGTCAAACCGAGTTGGAGGAGGCCTAGAGGAAAAACGAGCAAGATGAGGTTGAAGCGGAAAGGATGGCCTAAAACCGTTGCGGTGGGTTACAAAATAGCTAAGACAGCTCGAGGCCTTCATTCATCAGGCTTCAGAGATATCCTCATTCAAAGACCGGAAGACCTAGAGAAGATCGATACGAAAACAGAGGTCGCGAGAATTGCTGCAACCGTCGGTGAGAGAAAGAGATTAGCGATTCTTGAGAGAGCCAAGGCGCTTGACGTCCGGATTCTTAACCCCGGCCTTGCCAAGAAGCCTGAGGAAGTTGAAGCTGAGGAGGAAGCGGTTAAGGCTGAGAAGATTGAAGCAGAAAAGATGGAAGGGGAGAAGCCTGAGGGCTCTAAGAAGAACACCTCCAAGAGTTCAGGAGGACAGTAGATGAGTCTGAGAAGCCAACGGAGACTGGCTGCCGAGATTCTCAAAGTCGGGGTCAACAGGATTTGGATAGACCCTGAGCAGATAGAGAAAGTAGAATCTGCAATTACAAGGGATGAGATCCGAAAACTTCTACATGAAGGCGCCATAAGAGAGGTTCCTGAGACCGGGATAAGCAAGGGGAGAAAGAGAATTCTCAATATGAAACGATCTCGAAGAAAGCGACGCGGTCCAGGAAGTAGAAGAGGTCCAACTATCTCGAAGAAGCAGGCATGGATCAGTAGAATAAGAGTCGTGAGAGAACGATTGAGGGAGCTTAGAGATAGGCGGATGATCGAGAAGCCTGTTTATCAGAAGCTCCTCCTGATGGCTAAAGGAGGGGCTTTCCGAAGCAGCTCCCACTTGAACGAGTACATAGAAGCCCACAAGTTCGTGAAGAGAAGGTAAGCTGGGATGGCTAGAGGTCCTAGGTACAATGTCCCTTTCAGGCGAAGGAGGGAAGGAAAGACCGATTACAAGAAACGAGCTAAACTAGTCTCGGGGCGAAGACCTAGAGCTGTAGTCAGAATTACGGGCAAGCATACGATCGTTCAAATTGTTGAGGCGAAACCTAAGGGAGACAGAGTTGTAGCTGCAGCCAACTCGATTGAGCTTGGAGAGTTTGGCTGGAGAGGAGGTTGCGGAAATGTGCCAGCAGCCTATCTAACAGGCTATCTCGCCGGCTTGAGATCCGTTCAAAAAGGAGTTAGCGAATCTCTACTCGATCTAGGCTTGAGGAAGGCCAGTAAAGGCGGAAGGATATTCAGCGCCTTGAAAGGGATAATCGATTCTGGCGTCAACATCCCTCACGGTGAGAAGATCTTCCCCGATGAATCTAGAATTCGCGGCGATCATATAGCTGACTACGCGAAGAAGACTGCCTCAAATCCAGAAGTATACAATATTCGTTTCTCGCAGTATCTCTCGAGGAAATTGAAACCTGAAGACTTGCCATCGCATTTTGATGAAGCGAAGAAGAGGATTCAACAGAGTTTCACCGAAGCGGTGAAGAAGAATGAGTAGCGAAGTAAAACTAACGTCCGAGGCCGGTTGGATACCGAAGACCAAAGTTGGGAAGCTCGTCCAAGACGGCCATATAGTCTCCTTGGAAGAGATTTTCACCCAAGGAATGAAGATAATGGAGCCGGAGATAGTTGACGTTCTCTTGCCGAATCTTCAGCAAGAGGTTCTGGGTATAGGATTTGTTCAGAAGCAGACAGACGCTGGCGAACGATCCCGATTCAAGGCTGTAGTTGCTGTTGGGAATGGCGAAGGATACGTGGGGGTGGGTGATGGAAAAGCTCGGCAAGTTAGAACGGCTATAGATAAGGCGACTATCCAAGCGAAGCTGAATATAATTCCTGTCCGTAGGGGATGTGGAAGCTGGGAGTGCGGTTGCAACCTTCCTCACTCACTACCTTTCGGAGTGAAAGGGAAGTGTGGAAGCGTTCGAATTGAGATTATCCCCGGTCCTAGAGGGCTTGGACTTGTCGGAGGGGAGATACCTAAAACCATATTGAGATTGGCTGGAGTTAAAGACTGCTGGACCAGGAGCTATGGTTCAACGAGTACACTCGTCTCAACAGCTTTCGCTGTGTACGATGGTCTCAGAAGCACCTACAAAGTCGTAACGCCTGAGGATTGGGTCAGATGAAGAAAGTTCCGAAAGTAAAGAAGGGTAAGTGTTTAGTCGCGATAAGGCTACGAGGAACCGCGGGTGTCAAATCTGAATTTGAGAAGACCTTGGCTTCGCTCAGGCTGACAAAGAAGTTTCGCGCTGCAATTCTGTATGATCGACCTGAGATAATCGGAATGTTGTCCAAGGTCAAGGACCTTGTCACTTGGGGCGAGGCGAGGAAGGAGGCTCTAAGCCTATTGCTCAAAGGGAGAGCTCAAACGATTGAGGGAAAGAAACTCACGAATTCCTTCGTCAAGCAGAAGTTTGGATTAACAACGATAGATAGATTGGCCTCAGCTATCGATAAAGGCGAGCTTTCTCTAGAAAAGCTATGGAAAGAGGGAATAAACCCGAACTTCAAGCTGCATCCGCCGAAAAGAGGCTTCAAAGGCAAGACGAAGCTTGCTTTCAAGCAAGGCGGTGAACTCGGCTATAGAGGCGAAGCGATATACGATTTAATCGCTCGAATGGTATGACGTGACGCTACACTTATTAGATTTCCAGTTCGATTTGTTCTCGACTGGTGGAGAGACTGTGCCTGAAGGGGATAGAGGTCGAAAGAGACGTTTCCCACGGTGGTTCCACGTATTCGACGAGATGGAGAAGATGGAAGAAATGATGGATGAGATGATGCGGAGAGCCTTCGAAATTCCTAAGGAAACGAAATCATTCGGCCCGTATGTCTACGGTTTCTCAGTATCACTCGACCCCGAAGGGAAACCTATGATTCAACAGTTTGGAAACATTAAATCCACCACGGTCGGACCTCGAGTCAAAGAGGAGAGGGAACCTTTAGTAGATATTATCCAAGAGAACGACGAAATCGCTGTCTTCGCTGAGGTTCCCGGCGTAGAGAAGGACGATATCAGGCTTCACTCGAACGAGAAGAATCTGACGATATCGGTCGACTCGAAGGGTAGAAAATACTATAAAGAACTAGAACTGCCCGCCCAGATCCTGCCTGCATCAGCGAAAGCCTCATACAAACACGGCGTCCTCGAGGTTAGACTGAAGAAGGCTAAAGGCAAGACCGGTGAGAAGCAGATAAAGGTAGAGTGAAAAAAGCTTCACGAGCTTCGGGGTTTCTGTCTCTCGGAGACTATCCTCCGATTTGAGGCTGGAAAACCTTTATTTTGGGCATCCTTTATCATCTTCTGCTTCGAAAGATGAAGCCCTAGCGCAAAGAGATCCGACAAGTAGCAGGTACATCAGTTGGCTAGAAAGCATAGGAAGGTCAGGAAGCTTCGAGGATCAAGAACTCATGGTTGGGGTACTTCAGGTCAGCATAGGGATAGCGGAAGCCAAGGCGGTAGAGGGAGGAGCGGCCGCTGGAAGCACAAGTGGACCTATACTGTTAAGCATGAGCCTCATAGGAGAGGTAAACTCGGATTCAGGTGTCCGACTGGAAAAGGCATCTTGCATACGATCAACGTCGGCGAGCTTAGCCAAATGGCAGAGAGGCTTTTAGCTCAGAATAAGGCGAAGGAACAGAGTGGAAAGATAGCCGTCGACTTGAACGAGTTGGGATACGAGAAGCTTCTTGGAGAGGGAAAGGTCATCAGACCTCTCGCTGTAAGAGTTTCAAAGTATTCAGAATCAGCCGCGATGAAGATACGGGAAGCGGGAGGAGAAATAGTAGGATCAAGTTCCAAGAGCTAGGTGTAATATTTGGTTAGATTCATCGAACTATTCAAGCCTCTCACAAGATTCTTCCCAGACGTTAAAGCTGCTGAGAGAAGAGTGGCTTTCAACGAGAAGCTCTTCTGGACAGCCATTGTCCTGATAGTCTATCTCATTATGTCGGAGATTCCTCTCTACGGGATAGGTAGGAAAGGCGCTCAAGACCCGTTCGGTGCTTTGAGAGTAATATTTGCGTCCAACCGTGGAACGTTGATGGAGCTGGGTATAGGACCTATCGTAACAGCCGGCTTGATACTTCAAGTTCTAGCAGGTTCAAAGATGATCAATGTCGACTTCACGAACCCCGAGGATAGGATGCTTTTCACAAGCGCTAGCAAGGTTCTCGCAGTGGTGATGGTGGTGTTCGAGGCGTCCGCTTACATAATCGGAGGAGCTTATGGAGCGATAAGTGTCCAGATACAGTTCGTAATCCTACTCCAATTGATTGCTGCAGGGATAATTCTAATGCTTCTCGACGAGCTCCTGCAGAAGGGCTGGGGGATAGGAAGTGGAATAAGCCTCTTTATCGCTGCAGGTGTTGCTCAAAGAATCTGGTGGGACGTGTTCTCACCGCTGGGTCCTATGGATGACCAGAAGTATTACGGTTCAATATTGGCGTTTGCACAGTCGATCTGGATGAGACAGGATATTAGAAATATTTTCTATAGACCCGGAGGTTTTCCAGATATGATCGGTCTCGTAACGACCCTCATAGTCTTCGTCATTATAATCTATATGAACGGGTTACGTGTTGAGGTGCCTGTCTCATACGCTAAGTATAGAGGTTACAGAGGAAAGTTTCCGATAAAATTGCTATACGTCTCCAATATACCGGTTATATTTGCTGCAGCTCTCTTCGGAAACGTCTACTTTGTTTCACAGTTGATATGGCAGAACTATAATCGAGAAAGCACAAACTTTTGGCTGAATCTAATCGGGCAGTTCTCCATCATAAGTGAGAGGTACGAGCCTAGCGGCGGCCTAGTTTACTATGTTGTTCCTCCTAGAAACTTGAATGGTGTTCTTCAAGACCCATTCAGAGCAGCGATGTACGCAGGATTGATGATCTTAGTTTGCATATTCTTCGCGGTAACATGGGTTGAAGTCGGAGGAATGGACTCGCGCACTGTTGCAAAGCAGCTCCTAGACTCCGGGATGCAGATCGAAGGGTTCAGAAGATCCCATGTTCCAATACAGCAAGTTCTCGATAGATACATTCCAACTGTGACGATCCTAGGCGGATTAATAGTAGGGGCGATAGCAGCCTTCGCCGACTTTCTTGGAGCCTTTGGGTCAGGAACAGGAATCTTGCTTACCGTAGGAATTCTTGAACAATACTATCAACTATTGGTTCGAGAGAGGATAACGGAGATGTATCCCGCGGTCAGAGCTGTCTTAGGAAAGTGATTCCGATTGGCTATGACCGTAATTCTGACGGGGATACCTGGCGTAGGCAAAACTACGATTCTCAATGAGTTGCAGAAACTTGCGAAAGAGAAAGGCATCAAACTCACTGTATTGAATTACGGAACGGTAATGAATGAACTCTTCAAGAAATATGGTCGCAAGATTGGTAGAGACGAAATAAGGCAGCAGCAAGTATCAATTCAAAAGAAGATTCAGGATCGAGCCGCGCGAATTCTGGCTCGGAAGATAAGAAATCCGATTACAATAATTGATACTCACATGTTCATTAGGACAAAGACGGGATTATGGTCAGGGCTTCCTGAGAGTGTACTCTCAAGACTTAAGCCTTCTTTAATAGTCTTGGTTGAAGCTTCTCCTGAAGAGATAGCTGAGAGAAGAAGATCAGACACCACGAGAATGAGAGATGACCTTGTCGTGGAAGAAGTAAAATTCGATCTTGAATGGTCGAGGGCTACGGCTTCAGCGTGCGCGGTCTCTACAGGTGCTCCCATCAAAATTATAAGTAACAAGACTGGTAAGCAAAGAGAAGCGGCGGAAGAGCTCTTCAAATTAATGACCGAACTGACTGGTTGATGAGGATGACGATAATCGATGAACTTTGGAATTGGATAATGGCCAGTTTGGGGCCGTACCATGAGATACCTGAATCGACATTCCTGATCTTAGGGATCGCTCTAGGGCTTTCGCTTATCAGTAATGCAGCGAATCGTTTCCTAGTGGACATTGAAAAGATGAAGTCCGTTACAAAGGAGGTAAACGCGTGGAGGAAGGAATTGGATAAAGCGAAGAAGGCGAATGATGAAAAGATGATAGCCAAGCTTATGAAGAAGCAGCAAGCGATTATGAAGCTTCAAAGCAAGATGAGTTGGGATAGGATGAAGGTCAGTACCCTGTTTCTAGCGCCATTCTGGCTTGTATGGGCGGTCCTTAGCGGATTCTTCGGGCAGGCGATCGTGGCGGTATCGCCTTTCACTTTTCCTTGGCTTATTGACGAGAAGCTTCCATTCTTCTCCTGGTATATTCTGTGTTCCTTCGCTTCTGGGCTTCCTTTCTCAAGGATTCTCGGGATCAACCCAGAGGATTGAGCCAGCTTCTGGAGTCGGCTCCAAATGCCTCTCGTAGTAACCATAAGTGGACTGCATGGAAGCGGAAAATCTACTTACGCAAAGGCTCTGGCTGAGGAATTCAGGCTTAGATATGTTTCCGCAGGCCAACTCTTCAGAGACATCGCGAAAGATAAAGGAGTCTCGATGGAGGAGTTGATTGAAATTACAGCCGATGATTTTGAGATAGACCGTATGATAGATGAGAGGACTAGGAGGGAAGCAGGGAAAGGAGATGTCATTCTAGATGGGCAACTGGCGGGTTGGATGTCGAAAGACAAGGGTGGCCTCAAGATCTTCTTAACAGCTCCTGAAGATGTTAGGATTAGGAGGATAGCTGAAAGGGACTCAGTTGACTTCGAGAAGGCTAGAGCTCAAACCGTTCTTAGGGAGAAGGCTGAGAGAGAAAGATACAAGAGGTATTACGGCATCGACATCAGAGACATCTCAATATACGACTTGATAATGGACACAAGTCTCCTTCCTCTTGAAGAGAGTATCAAAATTCTTAAGAACATCATCAGTGACTACATTGGGAGGCAACCTAGGAGATGAGTCTTGAATGCCAGCGATAGAGGTTGGAAGATTATGCGTCAAGGCAGCTGGTCGAGAATCTGGAAAGAAATGTGTAATAGTCGATGTGATCGACAAGAACTTCGTCTTAGTTACAGGTCCTCAACAGTTGACCGGCGTCAAACGCAGGAGGACCAATGTGAAGCACTTGGAACTTACAGACGAGAAGATCGACATTAAGAAAGGCGTTACAGATGAGGAAGTTGCGAAGGCTATGGGCAAGACTTTGAAGGTTGAGAAGCCTCCGGAAGTCGAGAAGCCCAAGAAGCGCAAACCCAGAGAAAGGAAGACCTGAGGGATCCCAACTAGATCCTCTATTTTGGAATCAACTCTCTATTCCACGCCTAGATTATATGCGCGCGACTAAGGCTGTGATGACTGCCGTTAAGATTCCGGCAGCCAAGGTTCTCGCTCCAGACAGTAACATACTCTCTTTTGATATTCGACCTAGGAATACTCCGAGGCTGAATATCATGCCCATAATGAGGATAACGGAGACGATAGCAGCAGTACTTGCCAGAATCAGATTGGCTGCAGCCAAGAAGAAAGGTAACATAGAGATTACAGCTGCCATGAATGGAGATATACCATCGACAAGGGCTGTCCAGACTGAAGCGAAATGGGCCGCCTTCCCGTGCATCGTCTTGCCGAGATCTGTTAACATCGCTCTCTTTAATCTGTTAAGCCGCCTCTTCCTCTCCGCTCTCTCAGTCATATATGCACCTGAGAAACCTGAGAAACCCATAGCCAAACTTGCGCCCAACCCGATGCCTATGATCACTCTCGGATTGACCGAACCTGAAGCCCATGCACCTACAATTACTCCTAACATAGTCATCGCGCCGTCGAAGGAGTTCATTACGAAATATCTTCTCGAGATGCTATCAGCACCTGTTACTCTGAGATAACTCTTGAACTTCCTAAACGTCTCACGCAACTATTTGATGCTCCTCCCTACCATATTGAAGAAGCATGGACAAAATGTTTACTGAGTATCTCCGCTGAGACTCAATTTATGTACCATGGGGGTTCTCACAACGAGGCTGAACGGTGCTTCGTCAATCTGGTTTTATCGTCTCTTGCAGTATCGATATGGTCCATGGTCTTCGGGACTAAATTGCTGAAGGAAGCTTCTCACTTGAGAACGCGTTCTTCCCAGTCGCCCTAGAACTCAGTCCTCCGTTGCATTAGGTCAAATGAAGCTTACTGAGCGGGATAAGAGATTGCCAAGTACTGAAGTATTGGAAATTCACATCCTTTTATTAGGCGAACATCTAGTTTTGTTTCGTGCGGTGGCTGGTTGTGGAGAAAGCTCCTCCTTGGAAATTGGAACGAGAACTGGTGACGAGAGTAGATGTTGAAACTGATCCGAATTACGGATTTGACCCACACAATCGTCCGATTGAGCTTCACATGCGATATGGATTGATCAATCTGGATAAACCTCCAGGTCCTTCGAGTCACGAGGTTGTGGCTTGGGTTAAGAAGATCCTCGGCCTTCAGCATGCCGGGCACGGCGGAACTCTAGAAGCCTAGTCGGCTGGAGATATCCGAAAGTTACCGGCGTGCTCCCGATCGCTCTTGAAGAGGCTACAAAGATCGTTCAAGCCTTCTTGCTTTCAGGTAAAGAATACGTCTGCTTGATGCAACTCCATGAGGATATCCCAAGCGGTAGAGTTGAATCTATTCTACAAGAGTTCGCTGGGGAGATCTATCAGAAGCCCCCTTTAAGAGCTTCAGTCAAACGCGAGATCAGGAAGAGAAGGATCTACAGTATCGATATCCTCGAGGTCGATGGGAGGCGTGTACTCTTCAAGGTTGGATGTCAAGCTGGAACATACGTCAGAAAGCTGGTATCCGACATAGGCGAGGTCCTCCGATACGGAGCTCATATGAGTGAACTTCGAAGAACGAGAGCCGGCCCGTTCACCGAAGACAAAGATCTCTATACGCTATACGATGTGCTGAATGCATATGCCTCATTCAAGGAGAATAAGGATGAAACTCTGCTCAGAGAGATCGTCAAACCTATGGAGCAAGCTTTCGAATACATTCCGAAGATCTATGTAAGAGACTCTGCTGTAAGTGCGATATGCCATGGTGCTGACCTCGCTATACCAGGAGTGGTCAAACTTGATTCGCATATAACTGAGAAAGCGCCGGTTGCCATATTCACACTGAAAGGCGAGGTCGCAGCCTTGGCAAAAGCATTACTATCGACAGAGCAGATAATGGACCAAGAGAAAGGTCTAGCGGCGAAAACCGTTCGAGTCATAATGCCACCTGAAACATACCCCCGGATGTGGAGGAGCAAAACCTCAAAAACCTCTATAACGGACCTCTAAAACCTTATCTTTCGGCTGCCGGGATTCCCGAGCCTGGTACGGGGCAGATTGAAACGAGGTAAGCCTAGGCCTGGAGACAAAATGGCTCGAGAGCCTGTGGTCCTCACGGGCCGCGTGGGTTCAAATCCCACTCCCGGCGCCATAGTTCCAGCTCATATCCCTTCCATTTTTCATATAGAGATGCAATGAACCGCAGCCTTGACAAAGTCGATGTACGCAATCTTAAGCACATGTTCGAGCTAGCCTTGCAGAACTTGAAT
>CAYOZM010000023.1:0-16015 GCA_964408475.1 uncultured Candidatus Bathyarchaeia archaeon
TCGCTACAGCTGCTAGAGTCTCGTATGTTCCTTGCAGTATGCCTTGCGTCCCTATAAATGCCCAAGAGCCAGCTGTCATCTGCCCGAACATGATCAATCCCTTCTGCTCAAGCTCTAAGAAGTAGTCCCATGTGGCCCACCTTGGCACAAGCATGCTGTTGACTATCAACGCTCGGGGAGCCCATTGATGCGTCCTGAATACTGAAACCGGCTTACCGCTTTGGATGAGCATCGTTTCATCAGGTTTCAACCTGATAAGCGTCTCAACGATCTTATCAAAGCACTCCCAGCTCCTAGCAGCCTTGCCAGTGCCGCCGTAAACTATAAGGTTCTCAGGATCCTTCGCCACATCTGGATCTAACACGTTATGAAGCATACGCAAGATACCTTCGATCTGCCAATTCTTACAGAGGAGTTCAGGCCCTTTGATGCACTTAACCCTGCGCTTTAATTTTAGCAAGAATCTTCACCTTCAGTGAGTAAGCCGAAGAGAGCTTTTAACCATAACGCTTTGAAGTACCTCGCTAACCGATCCTTATCCGCATTGGAACTTAACAGAGAGGTTGGAATGAAACTGTTGAGCGGCATTCAGTAACCGCGCAGTGATCTGCGGCTCTACCGCGACCATTTAGAAGATGCTGAGAGCTACCGTTAGCTATCTGCAGAATTGTCGACAACAAGCTTGCCGTTCTTTACAACCTTCTCTACAAGGTTTACTCCGAACCTGTAGCCCAGAAACCTGTGGCTTGGAACTCCGAGGATGGCTATATCGGCTTTCTTGCCTATCTCTAGACTGCCTATCTCTTGGCCTAAGCCGATTGCATGGGCCGCATTTATCGTTGATGCAGCGACGCATTCCGACGGGGTCATCCTCATTTCGTGGCAAGCTAGGGCTATGGAGAGCTGTTGCGAAACCGCTTGGCAGCTCGGGTTGTAGTCGGTTCCTAAGGCAACGGGAACGTTCCTCTTGATCAATCCTCTAGCATCGGCATATTTTCCCAGCATTTGTGCAAATGAAGCGCAAGGGAGTAGGACGGCGCAGACGCTTGCCATCGCCAGCTCTTTGATGCCTTTCTCTGAAGCGAAGACGAGGTGGTCAGCTGAGATAGCTCTAACCTCCGCGGCCAACTCGGCTCCTCCGAGCGGCGCCATCTCGTCTGCATGTATCTTTGGCGTTAAGCCATGTTCACTTCCTGCTAGGAGAATGCGTCTCGATTGGTCTATGTTGAAAACCCCTTTCTCGCAAAACACATCGCAGAATTTCGCTAGGTTAAGCTCTTTGACTTTGGGCAGCATCTCCTCAACTACTGTATCCACGTACTCGCCGACACAGCCTTCAAATTCTCGGGGAACGGCATGGGCGCCTAGGAAGGTCGGCGTGACATCGACTTGGTGCTCGTCATCGGCTTTCCGCAAGACCCTTAGACACTTGATCTCGTCTTCAATTTTCAAGCCGTAGCCGCTCTTGGCTTCGGCCGTTGTTGTGCCGTGTTTGAGCATTATGTCTAGAGTCTTCATCGTGTTCTTCAAGAGCTGGGACTCAGTTGCTCTCCTAGTCTCTTTGACCGTTTTGAGGATTCCGCCGCCTCTGCGAAGAAGCTCCATGTAAGGGACGCCCTTGATCCTCATCTCAAACTCTTCTTCACGGTAGCCAGCGAAGACTATGTGGGTATGGGGATCAATAAAACCTGGCATAACGACCTTTCCAGTCGCGTCGATACCTCTTTCTGATTCAAACTTCTTCCTCAGTCTTCTGCCGGTCCCTATAGCCACTATTCTTCCTTCATGTATAGCTAGAGATCCCTTGTGGATCACTCCGAGCTCGCCCATGCGCCTTCCAACGAAAGGCCCAAGGCTTCCTCCCCGCAACGTAAGAAGTTCAGCTGCGTTCTCTATGAGTAGATCTATCCTACTAGGCATCTTCGCACCCTACGTCTGCTCGAGGGCTTTCTGGACGGCTATCTCCAATATGCTATCCTCTTCGAGATCCTCCACCTTGAGATAGTACTTGGCTACATCTATGAGGGCTTGCAGAGGGACTAGACCGCAAAATTCCGCTCCAACTATGTGAACGCCATATCTTTCAGCTTCAATCTTAACCAGCTCGAGTACGCGGTAGAGAGGGGTCTTCTCGAAGTACCCTATGCTCATCCCTATCTGGGTTACACCCTTCTCAGGGATGCTCGCCGCCATCGCCCTAACATCGACGAGCCCGCCTTTATTGACGTGGATAGCTGCGGCAACTCTTCTGGCGACCTCAAGGTTCGGCGTTCCTAGATTCACATTGAACCCTACCATGATCCTTCTGGCTCCAACAATTGTTGCGCCTGCGGTTGGGTGCGGCTCCTTTGGGCCGAAGTCAGGTTCTCTTCCTGGCCTCTTGATCATCTCATGAAGCCCTTCATATTCGCCTTGCCTTACCCAATCTATATCCTTCGCTTCTGGCCTCAAAGCAGCCTCCCCATAGAGGTATACTGGAATATTTTGGGCTTCCGCAAGTCTTCTCCCAAAAGCTCTAGCCAGCTCTACGCAGTCTTCCATGGTCGCATTTCTTATAGGCACGAAGGGGACTACATCCACGGCGCCCAGTCGAGGGTGCTGCCCCTTATGCTTATTCATATCGATGAGGACGATCGCTTTGGCAGCTGAATTGAGCGCCGCGTGCAAGATAGAATCTTCGTCTCCTATGAAGGAAGCGACCAGCCTATTGTAGTGGGTATCGAAGGTATGGTCAAGTAGATGCGCATTTCGAACGCATCTAATCTCTTCCAGTATGGCTTTGACAACTTTAGGGTCTGATGTGCTGAAGTTCGGGATGCATTCAAAGGTCTTACTCAAATATGATCTCGCCCGCGATTCGACCGTAAGCCATCTAGGGTTTATAGGCTCAAAGGCTAATCTAGTTTGCCGTCGAAAGATATCCTGCTAACCGTGGCAAACAGTGGGACTGTGTCAAACTTCATGCGCGTTTCTCTAGCAAGGAGCTTTTCATGCAATTTGCTTGCTTGTCACAGTACCATGAAAGCAAGTGTTCTATTTGTAGACACCAGACACGAAGTCTAAGAATTTTCTCGTGTTTTTCTGGTCTGAGACCAAATTGTCCAATCGTTGTCGGCATTACGTCATCTAAAACTTTATGTTACTGCAACAGCAGAGTGGAACGGTTGGTGCTTATCAGATGAGTGAAGAAGAATTCTTGAAAGACACCAGAGGAATTTGGGAGCTAATTCTTCAACGATCTGCGCGATTCTGGGACATTCTGAGGGATATCGAGAAGGGGAAAGTCTGCCTAGAGAATGATTTTGATCTCAAATTGCTTATACCGGCTTTGCGGGAGGTTGTGAAAGCCCACGACATAAAATATGATCCGGAACTTGTTATACCAGCTGACAGTAGCTTAGCTGACGATGTTTACGAAGCAGCTCTTGAACTATGCCTTAAAGTCGGGACATACGTCACCGATGTGCAGAGATGCATAAGATTTGAAGAAAAGGACATTGAGGACGCTTTGGAACAATCACCTGCTGAATTAAGATTTGGCGAAGCGTCGGACGCCTCAGTACTGACACCGAGGAAAGTTGAGGATAAGAAACCTCCATTTTGCATGTTCGGAGCTGGAAGCCCAGTTTCTGAAGACATATATCTCGATGTGCTGCGAAGCTACGCGAAAGAACGATTGGCTAATACCTTCAGCGGAGGTATCTGCCTCAATTCCGTGAACGGGATGACGATAAGGGGCAGCGGTCCTTCTGAGGTTTATGCAGCGATTTTGAACGCGATTTTGACCCGACAGGCAGCGATAGATGTAGGCAGGCCAGGAATGGGCATACATAATGTTATCGGTAGTGCTGAATCCACAGCGGCTATCATTGCCTCCAATCGACCAGAGTTCGGAATCAGAAAGACAGATGGATTCCTAGTCGCTTCATTGCCGGAGTTGAAAACTGATTATGAACGACTGAATAAGGTAGCTCATCTACTTAGTAGTGGCAATATTATCGGAGCTTTGTATGGACCTCTCATGGGCGGCTATTCGGGGGGTCCTGAGGGAACGGCTGTGGTGACAGTCGCTAACGCGCTCCAAAATTCCTTGATATACCGACCACATTATCACATGTGCTTTCCACTTCACATAACATATCTTTGCAACACAGTCCGAGAGCTCTTATGGGTGATCAGCATGGTTGGTCAAGCGATTAGTAGAAACACGCATTTGCTAATGGCAGTTGCTGGTGAACTAGCATCTGGACCATGCACTCACATGGCCCTATACGAGGCCGCGGCTTACGCTATCGTAGGTACTGTTTCGGGCTTGAATCTCATGGCTGTTGAGGTGGCGAAGAACAAGTATCTCGATCATTGTAGTGGAATGGAAGCTAGAATGGCCGCTGAAGCCGGTCATGCTGCATCGGGTATGAAACGGGAGGACGCAAATGAACTAATTGAGGGGATCTTGAAAAAATATCAAGACCGTATCAAAGATGCACCGGTTGGCAAGAGTTTCCGCGAGTGCTACGACCTAAAAAGCATAACGCCCTCTTCCGAGTACAATAGCATATACGATAGTGTCCTAGTGAATTTGAAGAATCTAGCTCTTGAAATTTGAATTTGAGATTCGTTCATTCGCACATCTATGTAATACAACATTACGAATTGGAAAGGGAAGTCAGTAGACTGCAGGAATGTCAAACGCCATATTCAATTTTCACAGCCCTCTTTATGGTACTGTTCTTGAGAACGCTTCAAAACTTGATGAGAACTATGAAATTGCTATGCAAGCCGCAAAGGGCACGCACCGCTATGCCCGTCCGTACGGACATAGGAGACTTGCCTAGATCTTTATCAGAGTACACTTCAGGAGTACTCCATTTTTTCCTAATAGGTATTTGATGGAAAAGTCGGATATTGGCATAGAGAGTTCTGGATATCCAATAGAAAGTTTTGTCCTGTGTTGTTGGAAAATCTTATAAATATACGATCAAGCCTAAAAGTGCGAAGGAGAAAATCGATTGAGCTTAGAAACATTGAATGAAAGACTAAAGAAGTTTGTCATCAGCGGTGATGAAGAGGCTGCTGAGAAAACTGCGAGTGAGATCTTGAAGGCGGGTATGGACCCATTAGAGGTAATCGAAAAGAGTCTCTCTCCAACGATGAGATTGGTTGGGGAAAAATTCGAGAAAGGAGAGTATTATGTACCCGAGCTATTGTGTGCAGCAGCGGCCATGGAGACTGCGACACGTGTTCTGACCGCTGAAATGAAGGGGGAGAGCAAAGAGAAGTTGAAGGCTAAGAAAATTGGGAGAGTAGTTGTGGGAACTGTTTCAGGCGACATTCACGACATTGGAAAAAACATATTGGCTCTCTTGCTGGAGGTAAACGGTTTCGATACCTATGATCTAGGGAAAGATGTAGACTCTATGAAGTTCATTGAAAAAGCCGCTGAGGTGCAAGCGGATATAATAGCATTATCTGCTTTGATGACAACTACAAAACCCGCACAAAAAGAAGTGATAGATTTCTTGAATGAAATGGGGTTAAGGGACAAGTACACAGTAATGGTCGGAGGTGCGCCAACATCGAAGGAGTGGGCTGAAGAAATTGGAGCGGATGGATGGGCTGAAACAGCTGAAAGGGGAGTCAGACTAGCTCAAACACTTATCCGAGACAGGTGATCTTTTGGTTCCTCCTTGGAGAATAAACGAGGTGCTAGAGAGAGCTGAAACCGGACCGATTTGCTTGGAAAAAGACTTCGAACTCAAGATACTGCTTCCCAAACTTCGTGATGTCATTAGAAAGTATAAAATAGAATTCGATCCAGAAAATGTAGTACCATCCGACGATTCTCTCGCGGACGACGTTTGGAGAGCTGCTCTCGAACTATACCTGGAGGTTGGAACTTACTGTACGAGCACGCATAGAAGGATCTTGTTTGATGAAAGCGAAATAAGAGAAGCCATGAAAAATTTTCCTGGAAGATTTGTTCTAGGTTACGGTAAGGATTCAAGAGAATTGTTTCATAGAAAGATAGAGGATGGAAGAAGGCCATTTTGTTTGTTTAGTCCTGATATTACTTGCGATGAACAGCTTTTTGTGCCGATGTCGATGGCATACCTGCAAGAGCCCCTTGCAGACGGCGTATGCGCTCCTATCCTAGAAGAAATTGAAGGTAGAAGCATCAAAGCTGGCGCACCATTCGAAATCAAAGGCTCAGTGGCTCACGCTATGATGTTTAGAGAAGCTGCGAGAAGAGTTGGGAGGCCGGGTATTTTCTTACAAAGTGTGGGAACAGCTCAATCCGATGCAGCTCAAATAGCAGCCAGTAATCCGATTTGGGGGGAGAGACTAACCGACGGTAGATTTGTCGCTTCTATATCGGAGTTAAAGGTGGATTTTTCGTTGCTAAACAAGATGGTGCATTTTCATCAGTATGGTTGCTTTGTCGGCGCATTAACAGGTCCCATGTTTGGCGGCTACTGCGGAGGAGCTGAAGGCACAGCGATAGTTGGAACAGCGTATCACATTCAAGGGTTAATGGTAAATCAAGCTCACTATCAAAACTATTTTCCATTTCATATCAAACACATGCATAATACGACAAGGGAGCTTCTGTGGGGGATAAGCGTGACGTATCAGGCACTAGCTAGGAATACTCCCTTGATTTCTTTATCAAATGGATTTGCCGCTGCTGGCCCTTCCACTCCAATGGTCTTATACGAAGCCGCAGCGCATGGTCTAGTGAGCGTCGTATCTGGGGCTAATCTCTGGGAAATGGCTGTTGCGAGAAACAGGTATAAGAATAGAGCTACGCCAATGGAAGCAAAAATGGCTTGCGAGGTTGGATGCGGAGTAGCTGAATCTGGTATTAAAAGATCAGAAGCCAATGAGCTTGCTAAGAAAATAGTGTCTAAGTATGAAAAGGAAATAGCTGAAGCCCCACTGGGAAGAACATTCCAGGAATGCTATGACATAAGAAAAATAGCACCGAACGACGATTACGCTAAACTCTACAAGAAAGTAAAGGAAGAACTCCGAGAGTTAGGGGTTCTGTTCATATACTAGAATCTTCCGAGAGCGACTATTGTCTTAAAGATACACGCACAGGTCGAATGATTAACATTAAGATCGCGGAAAATTCTGCTCAGGCTTGAATGTCCAGAACGCTCTCACCTACGTTTCTCCTAATCGAAAGGCGGACGAGCTTAAGAGCAGAATCAAGAGAAGGAACTGCGATAGAGGCAAACCTCCAAAACTTCTAGCTTACTGCGCCTCCTTCGAGGCAAGGGTCTTCTCGCGTCAATGAGTACCGCTATTAGATGTCAGAAATGCTGGGAAGCCAGAATACATCCTAACGTTGAAAAGATTTTAAAGCTTTTATCGCCACGGCAAACGGCTCAGATCTGGTTTCATCAGTCATCAATCACTTTCCTCAATACCAGCTTTCCTCATTGCCGAGAGATCTTAGTTCGCCCAAGAAGGCTTAAACTTATTGGCGTCATTGCCGAGCGCATCGGGACTTCGCATCTTTATAGGGATCCGCGCCTCCAGCTTCAGTTCTTATAAGCGTGCTCTATACAAACCTGTACTCTAGGTGCATTGAGATGTCGATTCCTTGGGGAACCGCTTTCAAAAGAGCATTCATATATGTACTGTGGCTGATCGTTTGGGGAATAATCGGCGGAATATTCATAGCTGTTGGAGCATTCTCAATGGCCGGAACTTTCGTCTCCTCAATCATAACAAGTCCAGAGACTGCAGGGGCCATGTTATTGGGAGGATCGATCTTCGGCTTAGCGATGATCTTCATAGGCTATGTAATCATAGCATTAGGAAGTGTGGCAACTTTCATCCGCTTAATCTACTCACTATCATATGAAGCAAGCCTTCAAGCCTTAGGAAGAGGAGTCCCACCAGCGCCCACGCCAGCGATCACTCCTCCGCCGGTTTCAACGCAGCAACTCAAGTACTGCGCGAACTGCGGAAAAGGAATACCGATTTTAGCAAAATACTGCCCGTACTGTCAAGCCATGCAGCCCTAAGGGAACCCAAAATCCTGCCTCTTCTTTTTTTGGGGTTGAAGCGTATTCTGTGAAGAAAGGCATATTAGCGACACGCGCCAAGTGCGGACCGATCAAGACGACTAGTATTCGAGGGAGTCATAGATTATCGGGGCTATATTAACGTCTGGACCGAAGATCTTGTAGAGAACAAGCTCCCGCTTGCCTGTATTCGTAATCTCATGCGGCTCGACTGCAGCCTCGTAGCTGACAAACAGCTCATCCAACCTGAAATCTCCAGCTTTAACTTTCAAATTGCCAACTCTACCTTCTCCTCTCCAAACCAAGATAGCGTAAGCTCCATTCTCACGGCTCTCGAAAGTCTTACCCGGAGGAACCCTCAGCTCTTTACCGCTAAACCTCCGAGTCCTATTAGGGTTAAAAACCCAATACTCCACCCCGTACTCTCCTTCTCCCGAGCCAACAACCTTCTCAGGAACCGTATGATACCTCCTGTAAAAGTAGGAGTCTTTAGCTTTCTCCCAATCAATAAGGTCGACAACGGCTTCCTCGTTAGGAAGCCCTTTCAAGAATATGTCTCTAGAAAGAATCTTCCCATTGCAATATGCTTGAAGCATATTGTAAACATCAGACTCCTCTTGAAGCTCAAGAGTTAGCGCTGTCCCAGGCGCATGAGGGATGCCTGGAAAGATGTGGAAACCTTCACCAGCGTTTAACCTATAGGCAGGCGAAAGATCAAGAACCTTATCATCATTCCATCTCTTCAACAGCGGAAGAAGATCATCTCTAGTAACGTCGGGGTGGACCGCGATATGCGAATAAGGAAGCGGTCCTCTCACCGGCGAATCCAAGAAGTAGTAAGCCTCCTCCTTCCCATTCATATTCCAATACTTCTTGGCGTCCTCCTCCCTCGCGTGAATATGCCATGGAATTGGAAGACCAATATCAAGAATCTTAGTGAGAACACCGAACCTATTTTCGTGTTCCTTAGCATACTTCTCGCCAAGCATCCTACCCGGAATCAACTCAAGTGACTCAGCGAAAGAGACCTTCACTCTACTTCTAGAAAAATCAATGAAGCTGAGCCCTTCATTCTCCACTTTATAGACATTCTCAGCCCTTACGCTTGAAGCTATCCATCTTTCGCAAATCCAACCTCTCTTGCCGACGCGATACCTCTTCACACCAAGCCTTCCAAGCCCAGGGTAGAAATCCCTCGCGACGAAAGCGGCTTTCAATCGAAGAATTCCATTCGTAGCGTCAAGCTCTCTATTCAAAATACTTTCCGCATCAGCCATCGTAAACCCCTCTAACTGGACTATTAAGAAAACAGTATTTATTCCTATCAGATAGCCGCAAAACTCAGACCTATCTCGAGCAAAGCAAATAGGCTACAGCAATAGCCGTCACGATAGAGTTCATGAAGCGATATCCCGGTCTCCAGCTGCATCGCGCGCACAGCGATTGACAGTAGGGCAAGCTATTGAAACTACAATGAAGGACAATGGAACCGCCTAAAGTATCGGAGCGCCTTACTCTACCATCCGACACTCTGCAACAGAGAAAGAAGATAGTTCAACCTAGGAGCCATCTTCTGCAAACGTTGCAATCCGTTTTTTCAGATTGAAAACAGAAGAAAACAAGTGAATATACGAAGTTGCATTCTCAGACTTTGCAGAGAGCCGATACGTATCAACCTTATATCCCATGAGAATCGAAACACTTGGAAAGAATAGGTATTAGGGCGATGAACCAACGGAAGATGTATGTCATAGGTATACGTACACCTCTCATAAAGCCTGGAGAAGACATAACATCAACCATACTCAATGCAGCTAGAGGCCAAGGGGTGGATGTTGAAGACGGCGACATACTTGCCATCGCAAGTAAGGCCGTGGCCATAGCACAAGGCCGCATTGTAGACCTAAGCCGCGTAAAACCCTCAGCCAAAGCCAAAGCTCTTGGAAAAAGGTTTGATCTGCAACCCGAGTACGTTGAATTGATAATCAAAGAAGCGGACAAAGTTTACGGAGGCGTCACAAAAGCCTTACTCACTCTGAAGAACAGTATTCTAACACCCAACTCAGGCATAGATCGAAAGAATACACCGCGAAACTCAGTCGTCTTGTGGCCAGAGAATCCTCATCTCACCGCTGAGCAGATCAGAACCGAGATAGTAGAGAAGATAGACAAGCGTGTAGGCGTCTTAATCGTTGACAGCCGTATCACTCCTCTTAGGATGGGGACGGTAGGAATAGCCTTGGCCGTTGCAGGGTTTGAACCCGTGAAGGATTGTAGATCTAGCAAGGACATCTATGGCAAGTCCGTTTTCATCACCAGACACTGTTTAGGAGATGATCTGTCGAGCGCTGCCCACATGGTTATGGGTGAAACGAGTGAACGAACTCCTGCCGTTCTAATCAAGGGTGCTTCTGTCGAGATGACTGAATCCTCTGTTGCCAATGCACTGAGTATTTCTCTTGAGGAATGCCTCTACATGGGGGTACTCGTTTCTAGGTCGAGAAGAATCGGATGCTCTTAGATTTTGAGCTTTCCAGTAAGTATGTCCCTAACGACTTCCATATAGTCTTCCTGCGTTCCCATGTCCGACCAATACCCTTCATACTTGAAGCCGTAAACTCTTCTTTCCTTCGCAAGCTTCGGGAAAACATCCTTCTCCAAAGAGACCCTCTGCTCCGGCTTCACATAGTCGAATATCTTCGTAGAGAACGCGTAGACGCCAGCATTTACCCATCCCGGCTGGCCGACCGGCCTCCTCGGTTTCTCAATGAATTCGGTAAGCGCGCCATCTGCGCCAAGTCTGACTACGCCAAAACGAGAAGTGTCATTTGTCTTGACTAGCGCGACCGTAGCAACCGCTCCTTTACTCTTGTGAAACTCAAGGAGCCTGTCCAAATCTAGGGAATCAAAGAGGACATCACTGTTCATAGCGATAAAATCGGAATTGAGCGAATCCTCAGCATTCTTCACGGCTCCGCCTGTGTCAAGCGGATCCTTCTCGAAGCTATACACTATCTTGACTCCGAATTTCTGGCCGTCAGAGAAGTACCTCACAATCTGTTCTTGCAGATAGCCAACGGCCAACACGATCCTGTCGAACTCATACTTCTTCAAGTAGTTTATCTGATATTCAAGTAGCGGTTGATTTCCAATGGGAAGCATGGGCTTAGGCGTGACGAAGGTTAGAGGCCTCAAACGAGTTCCCAGCCCGCCACACAATATCAACGCGCTCCTCTCAGGCCTATATTGCGATAAGCCCAGTTTTATGAAGAATTCAGCCGTATGCGATCTATTCTTAAACTTCGATCCGTCTAGAAACCTATCCAGTTTATTCATTAACTCGTCGTCAAGAGTCATGCAGTACCTTTTCTTCATATGCACTCGTATTACTTTTCAGACTTAAATATATTACTCATACCAACGGCGCTCGGAAGCACCGGTATGATATTCGATCCGTGCGGCACGACGAGTATCTTGGAATCTCTTCCAACAGCGCGAATAGCCAATTGAAGCGCAGCGTTCACGGTCCTAGCGGTTCTCATTCTGAATACTCCATTGGCATAATAGTCAGGCATCACCGATACCAAGTAGATTCTCGAATATTCCAAAGCTCTACTCAGGAAATAGGCGACCTCTGCTCCAATCTCGAAGTTCCTCTTAATCTCGTTTTCTATCTCCTTCGATTCTCTGAATCTCCTCATCCATTCATAGAAGGTTCTGTTCCCGAATCCACCGGCGCATTCAGCCAACAGAACCAAAGCGCCATCCTTCTTCACTAAGTCAAGTCCTGTGTGAATAGCGCGATACGCTCGGTAGAGGTTTGTGTCGTACGGCGCGCCTCCGGCGCTTATTACAGCTACATCCGCCTTTCCATCCGTGTGAACTTTGCACATCTCCTCGGTTAGTTTGATCCCTTGTAGAAACACATCATCCGGAGCCCCTGCGAAAGCCGCCACCAACTGTCTCTTCGAATTCAGCACAACGTTGACCGCGTAGTCAACTTTAGCAAGTTCTGCTATCCCGCGCATATCATCAAAGACGGGGTTCTGTTCAATAACTCCAACTCTGGAATCGGCGGCGACAATCTTCGAGCAACATTGTCGAACCGTCTGAATCCCGGCAGCTCCTTGGAGCAACGTCTCAGGCCCGCCGGTATAGGCGGTTAAGCAGTTTGCGCTCACCTCACCTAAGAGTAGCTTGAACTTCGACTCAGCAAAAATCTTATTCATGTAGACAGCTGTTCCAGAACAGCTTTGTCCTAGCAATACTGTATCACTCCGGAGATGATCGTGAAGAACCGTTTTCACCTCCTTGTAATTCTCTGTCACTAATGAAAAGACCTGCTCACGATTGTTCGACGCCCAGAAATTCGAGCCTACAAGCACTGTGACATTTTCATCTTTCACTCCAGCATTTCGCAATTCCTTGAGAACGAACTCCAAAATGGGGAGTATGACAGTTGGTTCGTTCATTCCTAAGACTATGACAAAAGTTTCGTCCGAGTCTACGATCTCACTCAATCTCTTACTGGCTAATGGATATCCGAACGCCCTCTCAATTTCAGCTCGTGGATCGACCGAACCCGGCCTTTCATTCAATTGAACTATCGCAAGAAGATCCTCGTCACGCACTCTAACAGATACCTCAGTCTTCCCATAAGGAAGCCAGATCTCAACCATAGTCTTCCAACCGCCAAAGCTTTAGCCGTCTAGACAGAAATCTACGCATGCTGGATTGAATAAAACCAAAAACATTAAAGACTTTTCCTCAAACGGGTAATGTGAGGCGAGATTGCGGTGTCAACGCCCTCATTGACAAGAGGAGAAGTAGCGTTAACTTTGGTCAACAGCTACACCGGAGTGGTGATAAGATCACCGCATGTGGGAATACTGATCGATCCAGTTGATATAGATATAGATAAGATCTCAAAGATAGATGCTGTCCTAATTACACATGAGCATATTCACCATTTAGATGAGAGCATTGTAGCTGATATTCAATTGAACAGCGGATGCAAGGTCATAGCTGATTCTGCATCCTTCGGTCGTTTGAGCGCAGTTGTTCCGTCGAGCAAGCTTGAAGAGGCTCACGTCAAGGATGAATTTCAGGTGGAAGAAGTGAGTGTAGTAGCGGAAAAAAGCTCGCATCCAGCTGCCGAACCCTTAACATACATCATAACAAGTGAAGATGGAGTATCAGTATTCCACTCGAGCGACAGCGCCCCCTTCAAGGAGATGGCAGACATAGGCCGAAGATATCAAATCGACATCTGTCTATGCTCGATCGGGCTTGATTCAGGATTGTCACCAAAATCGGGCGCAATGGTCGCGAAGCTAGTGTCCCCGAAAGTTGCAGTTCCTTATCACGGTGAAAAGACAAAGGAGTTTGCAAGTGCGGTGTCAAAGATAGCTCCGCAGGTTAGGAGCCGCATTCTACGAAAAGGGGAGACTTTGAAGTATCCTTAGGAGGGGTTCCATTGCCAAAAGAACAAATTGAGAAACGTGAAACCGAATTCTGCAAAGTCCTCGTCAAGACTGGAGCGATTAAGTTTGGCGTTTTCACATTGACAAGCGGAAAGCTCAGTCCATACTACGTTGACTTAAGAATAGTGCCCAGCTTTCCTGAAGCTTTGTCCAAAGTCGTAGGGATCTATGAAGACCTAGTTAGGACCGCTGTAGGAATCAAGAAGTTTCATAGAATAGCAGGCGTACCCACAGCCGGCGTTCCCTTCGCCTCGATCCTATCTTTTAGACTTAGAAAACCTTTCCTATACGTACGCAAAGAGACAAAAACCCACGGCCGTGAGCGGAGAATTGAAGGACTTCTATCGCCAGGAGAAAAAATCCTTATCGTCGATGATTTGATAACGACTGGGAAGAGTACTGGTGAAGCGGTTGAGGCGGTTAGATCTGAAGGCGGCCTAGTTGAAGACGCAGTCGTTTTAATAGATAGAGAAGAAGGGGGAGCGAAGCACCTGAAGGCGATGGGCGTAACTCTGCACGCGTTTATCAAGATCTCCCAGATCGCAAAACAGCTGTATGCTTTAGGTGCAATTGATGAGAGCAAGTTCAAAGACATAGTAAGACAGTGCGTATGACCATAGGCTGACAAATTGAGTGCACGACCATGAGGTTCCTATGAATAGGTTTGGGCCATTTGGGAGGAAATATCGCGAACGAGTTTAAGAAAGCAGCTATTGATCAGAAGGCGTAATCGTGGATGTGTGCACCGTAAATACTGACAGAGCGGATCTTGCTAAACGCAAATATATCCTCGAGACATGGTAAAAGAATTTCAATAGATTCGAGCGATACTCTTGCTTGTAGCTGATGCTTACATATGGAGGATCGCCTTAGGGACCGCTTTATTATGGCTTAACTGTAGAGAGGACTTCCTTCACCGCGGTCACTCCCTTCCTCGCGAATTGAAAGATCTCCTGCGCGATTCTTTGATCATAATACTTTGAGGGAGGGAGGAGCTCCGGCCCCTTGCGGATCGGGTAGCGTGCCTTTGTTATGTGAGGCTCAAGTTTCTTCATGAAATCGACGAGTTCTATTAGCCTCGGCTTTAATTTTGGAGAGGTTTGCGCCAACTTATATAAGACTATAGAGTTCCTGTGTTTCTTACTCGGCTTGTGGCCGAGCGCAAGGATCAAGGCTGAGGTAGCGTTTTCTCCACTCATTGCGCTAAGAAAAACGGATAGCGCATTTCTTCCATGCTCAAGAGCCAGCGAGGCTTCGTTCAATTGATCTTCTGCGCTTTGGAGATAGATAGCGGCTTCTTTAAGAGCCACGCACCCGCCTCCTCTTCGTATCGCCATTTTCTCTCTATTTCTTCTCCGACGACTTCAAGCATGTTTTCGACCCCTCCCTTATCGTAGAGGACCATGTAACCCTCTGCGATCCCAAAGATGAAGGTCGTTTTGGCTTGGAGATTCAGCAAGAGTTCATCATATGTTAGGAATAACGCTTCGATGGGGACGTCGAGGCTGAACATAAGGTCGTAGATCTTGTCATTAAGCTGTCTTTCTACATCGCCATCTTCCTTGGTTACTATCAGAAGATCTAGATCACTCTCTTCAGTCGGTAATCCCTTGGCGACGCTGCCGAAAAGAACTATAGCTAACACTTCATCGTCACGTGCGATACGTTCAGCGGCGATCCTGGCCTTTCCGATAGGTGTCAGGCTGTTCTCAAGATACTGGAGGAAAGCCTTATCCTCGAGAACAGTCGCAGATCTATTTAGCTGGTATTTACCGTCTCTTAACTCTATAACGCCTCTAGAGCGTAGCATCTTCAACTTCTCAGAGAGCCAGCGATCACTAAGTCTTGTGAACACCCTTAGTTGGGAGTAGGTCTTAGGGCTGTCGATTAAGGCGGCGACCACTCGGCCTTCAGGTGTCAAGTCTATAAGCCTCAGCAAGGGTTTCACTGTACCTTATAGTGTTAGCTGTACTAGGTATTAAGACTTCTACCGAACGCCTTGCAGACTCGCTCTCATCCCTGCCGGATCCCGTGAAAGCTGTTTGGCGGAAAGTCTTGCTGCACAGATTGATCCTGAGAAACTTTCTTTGCGAGCAATTCTTTCTAAAGCTTTCTGAAGCCAAAGAGAGAGGCTTGGAATCGGCCGGAAAGCTCTTGGTGTGCCAGCCGCTCAGCCTACTAGCGAGGTTGCTGATGAAGAATTCGAGCATGAGGTTAAACGGGTCGGAACGCATCGATTTGATATAGGACCCTACCTTGGAGAGATCTTGGAGACGATTCAAGGGTAGCGAGGAAGAACTTCAATTCAAGCGAACCGGTTCAATTCATCAAGACTCAAGTCGATGTGGAACAGTACAGAACAATCGTAGCCGCTATATTGGAGTAGTAGAGAAGAGGCTACATTATAGATGTTAGAAAGAATATTTTCAGAATTGCTTGAGCTATAGCGGCTCATGCCTTCTCCATGAAGTCTTCCGGCTTGTGAGGCTCCGGCGG
>CAYOZM010000024.1:0-15818 GCA_964408475.1 uncultured Candidatus Bathyarchaeia archaeon
TCTTGAGGCCCCGATGCCTGGGGTTCCATGGACGACCTTCTTGATGCTGGATGCGAATTCACCTAGGTAGTGCCCGATCATCTCAGGCTTTATCTCAACGGAGGAGAACTCTTTGCCATTGTGAACGAGCATAGTCAGTCCAATCATCTCAGGTAGGATAATCATATCTCTGCAATGAGTCTTGATAACAATCTTCTTACCTTTTTCCGTTGCTCTCTTTGCTTCCTTTACCTCTTCGAGTAGAATCCTCTGATCGTTAGTCAAGCCTTTGAGCAATGACCTTCTCTGTCTTGAAGGGAGCAAACGAATGAACTCGTCCATAGACATCTGTTGAAGTTGTGTAGAACTGTAGCCGCGATAGGTAAATTCTCTCGGCATTTCTCTTATCCTCTACTCCACTGAATTCTCGATGCAGTATCGCTAGTTAAATCTTACTTGCACCTCAAGTCATGCTATCCTTCTCTTGGCCCGCCCGGATTTTCTCGCCGCGATCAACCCTACCTTTCTTCCTGGAGGGGTATCTCTGGAGATTGTTGTAGGTTTTCCTGCGTGCTTATGCCTGCCTCCACCGTAGGGGTGAGATGCAGCAACCATGGCTTGACCTTTGACTATTGGCCATTTTCTACCTCTACTGGTCATCAGCTTCAGTCTGCTGCCTGCTTTAAGGAAAGGTTTCTCAGTTCTGCCTGCGCTCGCGATCACACCGATCATCGCGCGGCATCCGTCATTCAGGTACACAGACTTTCCTGAGGGGAGTCTGACCTCTGTGCCCATAGACGTATGCGCGACCACCATGGCGTATGCTCCGGAAGCCCTAGCTATCTTCCCCCCGTCACCAGGCTTGGCCTCGACATTGCAGATCATGGTTCCCTCAGGAATTCTACCCAGAGGCATTATGTTCCCGATCTCCACGTTTGGGGAGGGGCCTAAGGTTATGCTCTGACCTACTGCTAATCCTTCAGGCGCTGCGAGATAGCTTTGCCGTCCATCCTCGAACCTGACTGAGGCTAGAGGAGTTCCTCTAGCGGGTTCATGCAGGATTTCTCTGACTACTCCTCTTACAGCAGCGGTTGCCGTTAAAGCTGGGTATGATACGTCAGCTATCCTCTTATGAGTTGGAGCTCTGAAAACCGCTCCGCCTCTGCCTCTTCTCTGAACCAAAATCTTCTTTCCCAAGACTCACAAGCTCCTAGAAAATTCCAAGCTTCACTGCAAGGTCAGCCGCCTTGAACTCGGGCTCCAACTTGACGTAAGCCTTCTTTTCGCCCTCCGGCGTGACCAGAACATTCACTTCAGCGACTTTGACGGCGTAAAGCTCCTCCACAGCCCTTTTCACATCATTCTTTCCCGCTTTAAGGTTAACGATGAAAGTGAGTTTATTCTCAGCTTCAATAAGAGTGACTGCGTCCTCTGAAATCAACGGGTAGAGAACGATGTCGCGAGAATCAAGTTTCACCATGAGGGATCAGCCTCCTCCACTGAACAGTTGGTCGAGTTGGCGCACTGCAGATTCCGTCCATACTGTGAGTCTTCCCGGATGTGTGCCAGGCGCAAGGTTCTCAACATTGAGATTATCGACTTTAATAACATCAACGCCAACCAGATTTCTAACAGCTCTCAGGATGCCCTCGTCTTCCTTCACAACGATCAAAGGACCTACCCCATGCCTTTTCGCTCTTCCGCGAGCTTTGCTTTTTCCAGATCGAACCTTCGTTCTCGCTTCCGCTCTATCGATATCAGGCCAAACCCCTAGAGAGGTTAGGATGCTCTTTGCAGATTCAGTTGAACTGACGCTTTGAATCTCATCCGAAACTATCAGCGGGAAGCTTGGAACTCCTTCGACGATGTGCCCTCTTGCTGCTACGATCTCTTTCACTCCTGTCGCTGCTATTGCTGACGCTAGAGCTCGCCGTCGTTCCTTCTTGTTTATCTTCTTCACAAGAACTCTTTCAAGGGTGGTTGGATGAGTCTGTCTCCCTCCAACCGCGCTTGGAGCGAATGCCGCGCTACCAGCCCTTGGATGTCGCTCCCCTTTTACCCGAGGAACTCGAGCTAGATCTCTACCCACACCGAAGGATTCTGCTGAGGTCCTCTTACCAGCCATAGGGTTTCTACCCTTAGGCTGGAGCCTATGAGATTGAATAGCAACCACCGCTCGTCTTATGAGGTCAGGACGGAAATCTGTCGTGAAGATCGCCGGGACCCGAACGCTACTTACAGGCTTTCCTTCCAAGCCATAAACATCTACAGACCGTTCCTTCAACTCATCCATCTCCTACTCAGTCTGCTTGGCTGGACTCTAGGCTTGTGTACTGGATCACTGGAACCGCTTTAGGTAGACGAGAACCTCTCAACGCGTGGCGGATGGTTATCAAACGTTTAGTTGGGCCTGGAACGCTTCCTCTTAGCATGGCATACGTACTGTTGACAACTCCATATCGGATGAAACCGCCTTTAGGCGTCGCCTCAACTCCACTCTCGCCAATCTTCATTATCTGCTTATCATACTCAGTTCGCTGGAAGAGACCTGTCTGGCCCGCTCTAGGCACAGAATACATAACGTAGTGAGGGGTCCAACCGCCTATCGAGCCTACGCCTCTACGGGTTTTTCTAGACTTGTGAGATAGAACTCGAACTCCCCAACGTTTGACAGGGCCCTGTATCCCCTTGCCTTTCGTCACCGCTGCAACGTCTACCCAGTGGCCCTCTTGAAAAACATCGGAGAATACAACCTCCTTTCCAAGGATACTCTTCGCGTAGTCGAACTGTTCCCTGATAGTTCCTCCGCCCACCTTGACCTCGATAAGCTCAGGCTCCTTCTTTCCAAATCCCGTCAGTCTGGGTTGAGTCGCAAGTAAGATACGAAACTCGGCAACTTTGGCTAGGGACTCTTCGATCCGCTTCAAGGCCTCTTCTGTCTTGAACTTTTCAGGAATCGTGAAAAGTCTCTCCAGATCCTTTGGAGGATTCTCCATCCAAGCTTCAGTTAAGGTCTGAAGAGCTCCTCCAGAATTGATGTACGCCCTAATTCCGCAAGCAACCATTGGAGGGGTTTCTATGACTGTGACAGGAATTGCGACCTCCTTCCCGTAGGTGAGTGAACCTTGCCTATTGTCTAATGCAGTGACATGGGTCATCCCGGCTTTATAGCCGGCGAAGGCTAGAAGCGTAGGCTTCCCTTCAAAGGTTGGCCATTCCCTGATCCTCGCTACCATACGTCTTGCGCGAACCTTTGGAAGGTAAGCGAGCGAGCCCCGTTTAGGAGCGTGCTTCTTTCTACGACCCATGCCTCCAAACCCTCAGCCGAGAAGGTTGATTATCGCTAGCGATGCGAGAACCGCTTCTTCAGTCCGCACAGTCTCCACAGCTTGGACTGGAACTGTATTGAGATTGAAGTCAGCCACATCTTCTATCTTTAGATCCTCTTGAGCGAGTATCTCTCGTAACCCTTTCCTAGGCGCACCGAATGCGATCAGCGCATTCTTCGAATCGACCCAAGCCTTCTTCAATTCTTCCAGCAACTCGCCAATGTTCCTCCCGTATCTTGATGTGGCGATCACCAGATCGAATCTTCCTTCTTTAATCGTCTCTCCAAGTGGAAGATTCGAAACAGTAACATTGTACCCCCAATATATGCTTATCTCTTGCTTAGGAACGATTTTGCCCTCAATCCTATTCTGAATCTTCTCGATTTTTACAGTAACTCTCGATCCTTTGGAAATTTCTTTCGGAACGGTCGCTAGCTTCTCGATTCCGAGGTAGACTAGTGAGTTGTCTCTGCCGGTCTCAACTACGACTCCGTCACGGATCTCTCCAGTTTTCAGTTGAGATCCGGGTTTTTGCAATGGGTGATGCGGGGTTCTAATCGGTGGGAGTATTCCAGCATACCGGAGGTTGGGCTCGAGTTTGACCAAGTGTTTGCGGAGGTATTGAGGGGTCTCCATGTATGTCAAGATTGAGGATATTAGTTCTGCGTCTCTTGACTGATCGATTCGAGTTATATCCGGGTAGATTAAAATGTTCTCAACTCTGAATATTGCACAAGCTCTTCCGACGAGACCTATCTTGTATGTCTTCTCTCTAATGTGGGGCGTATCCGCGACTAGAGAAGCGGGAATCGCTAAACTAATATTTTTAGACCTACGGGGCGGATACTCTGCCAACTGGTTCACCAAGGATACCCGATATGAGATTCTCTCTTAGCGTCACATGTTATTCTATGTTCATAAGCTTTACAAAGATACGCGTCGAGTAGTGATATCCGAGAGACTAATGACAATATTGGATGACTTGGACTATATTCATAGCCTAGACAAGTCGAATATGCTGAGAGTTATAGAGACCTTCCCGGAACAGCTCTTAGAAGCTTTGAGTATTGTTGAGCAGTCCGAGATTCGGAAGATCGATGGTAGGAAGATAAGCAATATCGTGCTAGCTGCGGTCGGAGGATCGGCTATTCAAGGCGACTTGATTCGAAACTGGATTGAGGACCAAATGGCGATTCCGATGGAGATCTGCAGGGACTCCAGCCTGCCGGCGTATGCTGATCGCAAAACTCTTGTGATAGCTGTTAGCTACTCGGGCAATACTCAAGAAACATTGAGTCAAGTTATAGAAGCCTGTGAAAGAAGATGCAAAGTCTTCTCAGTGACATCTGGAGGACAGCTAGAGAGGATAAGCAAGAGGTTGGGCGTCCCGACGGTTAAAGTAAAGTCTGGATTTGTGCCTCGGGCTGCTCTGCCGCACTTACTAACATCTAGCGCTTACATTCTTTCGATAAGCGGATTGATCAAGAGTATTCACGGAGAAATCAAGCTCGCTTCACGCAGACTGAGTGAAATTAGAAGAGGAATAAGAGCTGAGAATCCTCTTCACAGCAATAGAGCAAAACAGTTCGCTTCCGATCTGTTAGGGAAGTATCCAGTGGTATATTCTTCGACGCGCGTGAGCGGCGTCGCTAGAAGAATGAAGAATCAATTCAATGAGAATAGTAAGGTACCATCGAAGTTTGAGCTCCTCCCAGAAGCTATCCATAATGAGATTGAGGGTTGGAAGCGACTCGATGTCGTTGAGGAGACGGGTATGCCCTTCTCGATCGTCTTCGTTAGAGATGCCGAAGAGAGTAAGAGTGAACGCCTCAGATTTGAGGAGGTGAAGAAGCTCTTGAATGAATCCGGCTTCTCCGAGGTTAAGGAAGTTCTGCTTGAAGGAGAGACCAAGCTGGGAAGACTGCTCTCAGGAGTCTACTTTGGAGACTTTGTATCCTTCTATCTAGCGGTCGCTAGAGGTTTCGATCCTACTCCCATCGAGTCGATTGAGAAACTGAAGAAAAGAATAGACAGGAGATTCAGGTTCAAGGTCATGCTAGAGAAGAGGCTTAGGCAGTTTTAGCCTTTGATTATCCCTTACTCACCCCGAGTGGAACGAGGCGAGCCACTTTAGTAGCGATCCCAAGCTCATGGCTGACTTCCGCAACACGATCGACATCCTTGTATGCGCCGGGCGCTTCTTCACTAACGACCGCCATGCTTGCAGCTCGAACTGATATTCCTTTCTGCTCGAGCTCGCGTTTGACATCGCTCCCCCAGAACCTTCTCTTCGCAGCAGCCCTACTGAGGTAGCGTCCTGCACCGTGCGCTGTTGAACCGAAGCTTATCTCCATCGCTCTCGGCGTCCCCAGAAGAACCCATGAACTCGTCCCCATACTACCCGGAATAAGGACGGGCTGACCTATCTCTCGATATTCCGCTGGAACCGCTGGATGACCTGGAGGAAACGCTCTCGTCGCACCCTTTCTATGGATGTAAACTTTCCGCCTCCCTTCATCTACTTCATGTTCCTCAACCTTCGCGATGTTGTGAGCCACATCGTATATGAGGTTCATTCCAAGCGAGTCTGCTGAACGCCCGTAGATCTTCTCGAAAGCTTGGCGAGTCCAATGAGTTACCATCTGTCTATTCGCCCATGCGTAGTTGCATGCCGCTGCCATCGCGGGAAAGTAGTCCTCTGCCTCAATACTCTTCGCTGGTGCACATGCAAGTTCACGGTCTGGAAGCGCAATATTGTATTTGTGAACAGCTCTCTCCATAACTCGTAGGTAATCACTGCAGACTTGATGCCCAAAGCCTCTGCTACCAGTGTGAATAAAGACCAATACTTGACCTTCATATTCGATCCCGAGAAGTCTCGCTGCGACCGGGTTGAAGATCTTATCTACTTTCTCCACCTCTAGGAAGTGGTTTCCGCTTCCAAGGCTTCCCAGCTGCGGTGAACCTCTATTCTTAGCTGTTGAAGAGACTTTGGATGGGTCCGCTTCCTCCATACATCCGTTCTCTTCGCATGTCTCCGAGTCCTCTGACCACCCGTAGCCTCTCGAGATCGCCCACTCAACACCGTCAGAGACCACTTTATCAAGCTCGATCTGGCTCACTCTGATTTGGCCTCGGCTGCCCAAACCTGAAGGGATCAGATTGAATAGCGTATCAAGAAGTCTTGATAGAACAGGTCTGACATCTTCTTCCCTAAGGTTGGTCTTTAGTAGACGAACCCCGCAGTTGATATCGTATCCTACGCCTCCTGGGCTTAGGACCCCTTCTTCGTAGTCTGTCGCGGCTACCCCTCCTATCGGGAAGCCGTATCCTTCATGCCCGTCCGGTAGCGTTATCGACCACTTGTATATGCCTGGCAGGTGCGCTACGTTTGCGCATTGTTCTATCGTCAGATCTGACTTCATCTTCTCGAGGAGCGTTTCATCTGCATAGATTCTGCCTGTTACCCGCATCCCTGCCTTGTAGCTTTTCGGGATCTCCCAGATGTACTTGTCCATTCGCCTGATCGGAACTTTCTGCGAGCTCCCTCTAAGTCTTTCTTCTTCCCCCATTTCTTTACACGCCTCTTGACCACAAGATATTAGTGTGAGGTTTACGATTTAAGTTTCATTGGTTTGGAAACCAATAGAACTCGGCGATGTGTTCATGCTTCTCAGAGTTGTCAAACGCCTGAGCTTGAATGAAGTCGTTAAGCGGATCAAGGAGTTTGAGTCGAGGCTGGGGGCATCATTCCTTGAGTTTGAGAAGAGGTTCACAGAGGGAAGATTGGACCCAGGCTTGTTCGGCGAGTATGTTGAGTGGGCTGATCTTGTCCACGCTTACGAGGCTTATGTGGAGAGTGGCGAGCTGGACTATGCTTCAGATGAGGTTATCGACTTGCGCGACAGAGATTTCGAGAGGCTTTTGACCCACAAGAGAATTGAACTTCTCGTCGCTCTAGCATCCTCAAGGGTTGAATCTATCAATGAACTTGCGAGGAGAGTCAAGCGAAGTGTGAAGAATGTTCATGGCGACTTGAAGATCTTGGAGAGGCTCGGTTTCGTTCAATTGCGTAAGCTCGGCAAGAGAAATATTGCACCAGAAGTACTGGTTAAGGAGATCGGTTTTCTAATTCAGTGAGCTCCTTCTCCTTCAAGCCTAGGTTGAAGAATGCTTCGGGATCTATCAAGAAGATCTTTGTTCTCGCCTTGGCCTTTCTCTTAAGATAGATCGCAATTCGTCTTAGAATGTAAATGACAATCAAGCCGATCGCAGCGTAGACTAGATATCTACTCAGGATAAAGTCTAACAACTGGTCCTGTGGCGTCGGCAAGGTCTTCCCATATCTTGTTGGCTAATTGTCTTTGATAGTATAACGAATTTAAAAGTATCAAAGAATAAACTTGGAAGAGGTGAGTGTATGCCGGTCTTGTCTTACAAAGGAAAATCGCCTAAGATTCATAAAGACGCGATTGTCTCGCCATTAGCTGTCATAATAGGCGATGTCGAAATATCTGAAGAAACGACGGTGTTCCCCGGTGCAGTCATTCGAGGAGATGTTGCAAAAATAACTATCGGCAGATGCTCTAACATTCAAGACAACGTGGTCATTCATGGTGGAGACATATATGAAGGAGATAATCTGAAAGGACACTTGCCAGTCGAAATAGGCGACTATGTAACAGTCGCTCATGGCTCTGTAGTTCATGGAAGTAAGATTGAAGATGTTTCTATGATCGGGATAAGGGCTACAGTCTTTGACGGTTCAACAGTAGGGGAAGGTTCGATCGTCGGATTAAATGCGGCTGTGCTCGAAAATACTAAGATACCTAAACGGTCTGTCGTTGCCGGAATTCCCGCTAAGGTGATTAAGGCCGTCGACGACGTAACTTACTCAAGAATAAGAAACACGCTTTATGGTACCGTGAGCTAGCGAATTCTCATAAGTGGGCAGTTTAGCATGGTCGTCTTTACAAGTCAAGAATGAATTTGATCTCGTACCCCTTATTCTGCTCCTTGATCTCCATTTGATGGTATGTCACAGCTTTCACCTCTACTTTCGGTTTATGCTTGTCAGCATTGTACGGCTCCCCTCTGATAGTTGCTTCCAGTGCGAAGCCGCTATTCCGTTTTTCTATCTTCTCTATCTCGAATTTGCTGTAGACGTTGCCCTCGATATCGAATTTCAGAAGTAAGGTCTCCAACCAGTTGTAGAGTAGCGCTTCTCTATCATGGCCCTCCGCTGTCACCGTCTCTTCTAGTGTGAGCGCCACTGTCTTTGTCTCTATCATCGTTTGGAACATGGCTTCAGCTGCATTTTGGAAGGCCTCTTCTAAAGTCTTCCCATACGCGGCTATATACGCGTCGCTTACATGTTCTAGGAATTCATACCGCTTCAATGCGTAGTCCCATCTCTTCTTCTTCTCTTCTTCTTTGTTAAGTTTTGTTAGTAATTATGTTGATATACCGCAAGTCTATACGGTATATGGAACTGTTTCGAAGATGAGGTTTGCTGAATGGAGAAGTCTGAGATTCTCGAAGTGCTGAAGAGGGTCTGCGATCCTGAGTATCCTCTATCGGTTGTGGAATTGAAGATAGTTGAAGAGAAGGATATCTATTTTGAAGGTGACAAGATTAGAATCGAGTTTACCCCGACCACACCCTACTGCCCAATGGGCGGGATCATAGGCGTCTTGATCAAGTACGCGCTTGAGAACAAGTTCAACCGAGAGTTCGATGTCAAAGTGAAAGCTGGAGCTCACGTTCAAGAGGCGATGCTCAACGAACTTCTTTCCAACAAGGGAAAGTATGACGAGATGATTCAAAGATTGAAGACTACAGGCATCTTGGAGAGATGCATAACAGCGTAGACTGAGCTTCCTCTATATACTTCTTGTAAACGAATAAGCCTTTGTAGACTTAGGGCTGAGGGGTAACGCTTTAATATGCATTAAGGGTAAGATGAGAGGTTTAAGCTGATGAAATTTGGAAGAGAAAATTTTTGCGCGAAAAGCATCTGGGCTTGTCAGAACTGTTTCCGCATGGGACACCTTGATCTATAACATTCTGGTTATGGCTCCGACAGCTGTCTACGTCTACGGAATCTGGGCATCCATCCTCTTCCCCGGCGTTGATCTGCCTGTGACAGCTTTGATAGCGATACCTGTATGCATAGTTATAGGCATCTTCTACGCGCTCTACTCAGCCGCTATGCCGCGATCTGGCGGAGACTACGTCTGGGTTAGCCGCGTGCTCCATCCTGCGCTCGGCTTTATGATGAACTTCTTCCTCTTCGTCGTCTTGCTAAGTGTCGCGGGCTCATATATTCCATGGTTCCTCCAGTGGGGGATCGCGCCTATACTTCAATTCGTAGGCCAGAGCGCTGTTGCTGACGTGTTGACGCCGCCGATGGTGACCTTCGCAGTAGCTCTCGTATACTTCCTCATATGCGCCGTGATAGTGTCGAGAGGAGCTAGAGCAACCGCCATCGCTCTATGGATTTTCTTCGCTTTAACTATCTTAGGCTTCTTGGTATACGCTGGAACGCTTGTTGCTACCGGCCCTGAACAGTTTAAGGCAACGTTCGACGCTGTCTCCGGAATGAATTATGACCAAGCGATAGAAGCCGCTAAGGCAGCGGGTTACTCGGGAATATTCACGGCTGAAGCGACGTCTCTTGGAGTAATATTCACTGTCATAAACTTCTTGGGCTTCAACTGCTCCGTCTACATCGCTGGGGAGATAAAGGAGGTTAGGAAGGCTCAGTTCATCGCTATCATCGGCGCTGTTGCAATCTTCGGCATCATCACATGGGCTGTTTATCAAGCGACATACTACGGGATGGGCGCTCAGTTCGTCACGAGCATAGCTTACCTAGCTGGTACAGGAGATCCTTCGTATCAGCTTCCATTCGCTATACCATTCTTCCAGTTCCTCTTCATGTACGCGACATCGAGCCCACTCGTCTATGGGCTGGCTCTCTTCGGCTGGTCGATGATGACCTTGGGTGCAATTCTCACTTATATCTTCACGAGCGTTAGACTGGTGTTCGCTTGGTCCTTCGACAGAGTTCTCCCGACAGCTCTCTCCAAAGTCGACAGCCGCACTGGGTCGCCTTACGTAGCGTTGATCCTTGTGACCGTCTTGACCATAATCTTCCAAGCACTCTGGCTCTTCACACCTGTTCTCAGCTACTTCGTCTACATAGTTACAGGATGGTTCGTAACGACTGCTATCGCTTCGATCTCGGGAATAGTCTTTCCATATAGGCGGAAGGATATATTCGAGACAGCGCCCTCCATAGTTAGAGCTAAGATCGGAGGAGTGTACTGGATAACGGTCTTGGCAGTTCTCAGCCTCATCTTATCGGCTTGGATGGCATACGCTGGTATGATGCCTGCGATCTCAGGAGCTGTAAACCCAGTCTCCGTGGCATTCTCTTTCGGCGTATTCATCGTAGGCCTCATCATATACGCGATCTCGTGGCTATACCATAGAGGAAAGATTCCGCTGGAACTCTCTTTCAAGGAGATCCCGCCTGAGTAGCGGGATAAACCCCCACCTTTCTTTCTATTCTATTGATGTGAAAGGAAGACCGTTATGACGAAGACCCGTATCTTCTTCGCGACAGATATACACGGCTCAGAGAAGTGCTTCATGAAGTTCATCAATGCAGGAAGATTCTACAAGGCGAATGTTCTCATCTACGGTGGCGACCTGACAGGAAAGATGCTCATCCCTGTTGTTAAGCGTCCGGATGGAACTTACTCAGCCAAGTTCTTAGGCGCTGACTACTTCGTCAAACCAGGTGGAGAACTCGATTCGCTCGAGAGGCGTATTCGAGATGTAGGTTACTACCCATACCTTACGGATAGTGAAGAGATCAGGTTGGTAAGCGCTGACCAAGCGAGGCTGGAGAAGATCTTCGATCAGCTCATGCGCGAATCGATTCAGAAATGGCTCACGATAGCGAGTGACAGATTGAAGGACACTGGCATACGATGCTTTATATCCGCTGGAAATGATGACAAGTACTCCATCGACTCAATACTAGAAGAGTCGGATTACGCCGTTTATCCAGAAGGAAAGGTTTTCTCCATAGATGAGCATCATGAGATGATCAGCTGCGGCTACTCAAATATAACGCCTTGGAGATGCCCCAGAGACATAACTGAAGAAGAACTTCTAAAGAAGATCGATGATATGGCGGCGAAAGTTAAGGCTATGGACAACTGCATATTCAACCTCCACTGCCCACCCTACGGTACCACAATAGACCTAGCGCCTAAACTGGATGAAGAGTTGAGACCTATTATCACTCCAGGAGGAAGCCCATTGATGGTCCCTGTCGGTAGCAAGGCCGTTCGCCAAGCTATAGAGAGATACCAGCCACAGCTTGGCTTGCACGGGCATATCCATGAGTCTAAAGGAACCTTCAAGATAGGTAGGACACTCTGTGTAAACCCAAGTAGCGAGTACACAGAAGGGATACTCAAAGGCTTTCTAGCGGACTTGACTGAAAAAGGCATAGCGGACTACATGTTCACTGCAGGCTAAGAGAAGCCATAGAAGCGCTCTCGAAACATCGCTTGATGAATCTGTAGAGCGAGAGTGAGTAAAGATTTAAGATAGGCTCAATCGAATAAGCTGTTGGCCAGCGCCGGGAACGACTGCCGGGATTATGTGAGGACGCGTATCCTCCATCCCGTGGGCCGAGTGGACTAACTCTTCGTGGAGAGGAGGTCTAGTGGCGCAGGCCTTGAGTCTGCTGAGAGTTAGCCTGTGGCCCTTCATGGGCCGCGAGGGTTCAAATCCCTCTCCCGGCGCCATATGCTTCTAGAATGGAAATACTTTTGTCAATTTGCTCTAGTCGGGATACTCAGGGGTGAAGAGCTCAGGGCCGAGAGCAGCGGAAGCTGAGTATTTAAACGCTCAGATTCTGGAGGAGCTCAAGAAGATTAGACAGACTTTGGAAAGAAGTGGTTGATAAGGGGATCCGCGATCGATTTCTTGCCTTTCCCAAAATCGCTCAGATAATTGAGAAAGCCGCATCTTGATGATTAATGAGATGATAAGAAGACGATAAAAGCATCATTGTCCAATCTCCAGTTGAGTAGGGCTAAGACAGTTGTTCGAGATCTACTGTACCAAATGCGGAAGACCTAGGCAGAGTGAGGCTGAATGGAGATGCCTATGCGGAGGCCCCTTCGAATCGAAGCAAGAGAAGCGATTCAACAAGAACCTTATCGATAGGGAAGAAAGGGGGGTCTGGCGATACAGAGAATATCTTCCAGAAATTGCTGAGACCGATCTCATAAGCCTAGGCGAAGGAGGAACCCCTCTACTTCAGCTCAAGCGTCAGGAACCCAATGTTCTCGTGAAGTCAGAGTACGTCAACCCGACAGGCTCATTCAAGGATAGAGGTTCAACTGTTCTTATCTCTTATACGATTGGAGTAGCTAAACGCTTGGGCTTCAATAGAGCTATCGAAGATTCATCGGGTAATGCTGGTGCTTCAATAGCAGCTTACTGCGCAAGAGCAGACCTTCAATGCGAGATCTTTGTCCCTGAAAGAGTGCAAGCGGTGAAGTTGGCTCAGATCGAGGCTTACGGCGCAAAGGTCAGAAAGATCGCTGGAACGAGGAAGAATCTGTCCAGCGCAACTGAAGCAGAAGCCAAGAACGCGTTCTACGCAAGCCACATCTGGAACCCCTACTTCACTGAAGGAACTAAGACTATAGTATACGAGATCGCAGAATCCATGAGATGGGATCCGCCTGACGTGGTCTTCTGCCCAACCTCAGCAGGAAGCCTCTTGATAGGCTTGTACAAAGGCTTCATTCATCTAGTCGAGTCGGATGTCATCGAGTCGATGCCGAAGATCGTTGCTGTACAGTCGCTCCAAGTCTCACCGATATACCATGCATACAAAGGCTTGAGCTACATCCCGCCTGAAAGGCTTGACACTGTGGCAGACGCTCTAATAAGCACGGAGCCAACGCGCAAAGACGAAATGCTAGAACTGCTTAGAAGATGGGATGGCGACTGTGAAGTGGCTGAAGACAGTGAGATTCTCGAATCCGTGAAGGAGCTTGCTAGACTAGGCTTCTATGTTGAACCCAGCTCAGCGGTCGCGCATGCAGCATGGAAACGTTGGAAGAGAGAAGGCAAGATCGATGAAGGCGCGAAAGTGGTCATTCCATTGACAGGATCAGGATTGAAAGCTGCCGAGCATACAGCCTAGACGAGTCATCGTTACGAAGTGGATGCTTACCCGAGCAAAGGCGTCTTAGACAAGCGATCCCTGACTGAGCATAGTTATGCCTGTCAATAATCTTCACCTCATTAGATGTCAAGGCTGATCGTGAATCTCGAAGAGTAGTTAGAGTAAGTTTAATCGATACGCGAGCCCTTTTTCTCATTTGGTTACGGCTATGAGCTTGAAGGGAAAGAAAGTACTGATACTCGTCGACGACGGAGATCAAGACCTCGAATTTTGGTATTCGAACATCAGATTGACAGAGGAAGGTGCGGAGATCACTGTAGCAGGAAAAGAAGGGCGCGAGTACAGATCGCATCAAGAAACTCTTGGGAATACCTAGATCCCACCGAGTAATCTCGATACTTCCCATAGGAGTGCCGGCAATGATACCGACCAAGACTAGGAAACGGCTTTCGGAAATCGTATACAAAGAGTCTTTCGGGAAAACCTAGCAGCCGACTCAAATGAGCTCCTTCAACGTCGAATCTATTCATAGTTCCTACTGCTAAGAATTCATATCTGCCGTCTCGAAGAATGTCCAGCTCACTCATGTCGCTCATGGCTTTGTAATCTGAGATTAGTGGCTTCCTGCGGTCTAGCGAGTGTTGTTGGCACTGCAATATCCCGCTGGAAGCCTAGTGGTGTACACGTTGAATGTTCCTGAAGTGTCCTCTTGTTGAATGCCATTTCTACGAATTCCGGTAGGACATTGTTCAAAAGATGATCGGACGGTTTACCGAAAGTGATTATGGGGCATCTAGGGTCGACATATATGAATATTCTTCCATAGGGGCAATCCCATCGAGCTGCTTGAGATCTGCCGTAGATAGGACCCCTCGAGACTGTGAATGGCCACATTCTACAAACGTATGGCTTATCGGCTTGTAGGCCGCATAGCCATCTCCCACCAAGTCTGAACTGGAATATACATCTCTCATCGCCTCGTTTTCTAAGATACGCTTTGCCTAGACCTAATGCGAAAGCATGATGACCGTAGGTTTGGCTGATCTTGGCGTACTCATGCAGCGTGAGAGGTATACTGAACCATTTACAGCATTCACCGCAAGCTTTGCAACTCCACAACTGGACCTTTGACCAGGGAATGAATCTAGGGTGGCTCATCTCTTTGAAGCACCAGCATGGCAACAGATTTGACACGCAACCGCTTGGAGATAAGTATTTAGCGATCCAGATCGTCGATATCCTCGCAAAACCCCTCTTCTTCTCTTAAACAAGGATTATTTTCAGAGCGCGTTGCTCATCATACGGCCAAGAGAACGCTCAAGCGACTCATCATGGAAGCCGAGATAGAAGGTTTAAATCTATAGCCTTCTCCTCTCAGTCCTTCAGGATCAGCGTATGTCAACCTTTTTGATACTTCTGAGATTGGGTGGATCTAGCGATCTCTGAGGCTTGGATCTCCATATGCCGCTTAAGTTTAGCGACTGAATTCTGGAAACATCTCTCGATCTTCTCGTTTGTCAATCCAAGCCAATTTAAATAGCAGAGGCCGACTACAATCATGTCGGTGACCTCTTCTGGTATGTCTGCGGCTTCTCTACCCTCATGCCAATATGCCTTCGCTATATCGCCCGCCTGCTCAGCTATAAGCGTGATAAATCCTGCCGAAGTCGTAATCTTCTGTTTCTGAACCTCAAGAGCCGCTTCCCTGCAAAGGTTCGCAGCCGACTCCAGACTCAAACTTTCACCTCCCTCAGTTTTCTTAGACAAGATAGACATCTTTAACTTTCTCTATTTCAAGATTCGATGACCTGACGGTCTCATCGTCTAACATGTCCTATGGGCATAACGTAGAGCGGAATATATTCGCTGGGCGCTGAGATCACCTCTCGGACTTCATCGTCGTAGAATGCTCCGATTGCGACTGTGGCTAGGCCTAGGGATTCCGCCTGTAGGTATATGTTTTCTGCGACATGCCCTGCCTCCATCGGCACATATCTTTCTCTCCCTCTTTCCCCATACTTAACCATAGTTCGATCGTAGATAGCTGTGATCACGAAGTCTAAAGCCCCTTTTTCCACCCATTCCTGCCCTAGCGAAGCTTCACAAAGCTGCTTCCGATAATCCCCCTCCTTCACACGCTCTAGAATATGCTCTCCGCAGGCATAGTGGTAGACACCTGGTGCTAAATCCGAGTTTCCGACGGTGAGAAAGATCTCTAGAGGATATAACGCGCCGGCTGAAGGCGCAGCTCTAAAACCCAACTTTGCTTCAGTTGTCCCCTGAGC